>CALFPN010000046.1 GCA_937919015.1 uncultured Clostridia bacterium | reverse complement strand
AGGCGGCTGTTCTGCCGCTTTCTGTTCTGCAATGGTAATGGCTTTTTTCAGGAAAACCGCAGCAGAATCGCATTTCTCCTTACTTTCACTATACACGATCGCCAGCGTTTCTCCTGTTGCAATTGCACCACCTGTACGTTTTTTCATAATAATTCCGGCGCCAAAATCCAGCGGCTGTCCCTTGAACATACGCCCTGCACCGGTCTCCTGAGATGCCCGTCCGATCATGGCTGTATCCATCTTGGTGATATAGCCGGAACGCTCCGCTTTCACTTCCACCTTCACAGGAGACAACGGCAGCAAACTGTAATCATCAATGATATTGACATCGCCGCCCTGCTGGGCAATCATTTCTCTGAATTTTTCCAATCCTTTGCCGTTTCTGATCTGTTCCAGAAGGAGTTCTTTCCCCTCTTCCTCCGTTTTCACCCTGTCTGCCAGAAGGAGCATATTTGCCCCCAATGTCAGGGAAACTTCCAGCAGATCGCCGCCAACATTGCCTTTCAGCACCTCAATTGCCTCCATGACTTCCAGACTGTTGCCGATATACATCCCCAAAGGCTGATCCATACCGCTGATGACCGCCGTCACCTTTCTGCCCACATGTCTGCCCATATCCGCCATGGCAATCGCCAGTTTTTCCGCACTTTCCAGATCCTTCATAAATGCACCGCTGCCGCATTTCACATCCAGCACGATGCCGTCGGCACCGGCTGCGATCTTCTTGGACATGATGCTGGCCGCGATCAGAGGGATGCTGTCTACCGTTCCCGTCACATCGCGCATGGCATAGAGCTTTTTATCCGCAGGCGTCAGGTCATCGGTCTGGCTCATCAGCACGATGCCGCTTTCTCTGGCAAACTGCAGTGCCTTTTCCTCCGTTACATCCACCTGAAAACCGGGGATGGATTCCAGCTTATCGATGGTGCCGCCGGAAAAACCCAGCCCGCGGCCGCTCATCTTCACCACAGGCACACCCACAGAAGCTACCAAAGGAGCCAGAATCAGCGTTGTGGTATCCGCCACGCCGCCGGTGCTGTGTTTATCCACCTTGAAGCCTTCCACGGAAGAAAGGTCAAACATCCCGCCGGAATGGGCCATTTCCATGGTCAGATGGGCCGTTTCTTCCGCATCCATTCCCTTTAACAGGATCGCCATCAGTAAGGCAGAAACCTGATAATCAGGCAGAGAGCCATCGGTCACACCTTTTACGAAAAAGGAAATTTCCCCATCCGTTAGCTTGCCGCCGTCTCGTTTCTTGATTATGATATCCACAAAGTTCATAAAAAGCCTCCTCTCAGGAGAGATTTTTCTTTTCTTATTATTTTACCATAGAACAGACTATCTTTCTACACACGAAAAACCATTCGCAGGACTTCATTTTTCTCCGCTTTAAACGAAAAAAGGACATCCTTTTGGATGTCCCTTGATTCTCACTTTTGATTACAGGCTGTTAACCAGTCTTGTCAGTGTAGATTTTTTTCTAGCCACTGCGTTTTTGTGGTAGATACCTTTCATGTATGCTCTGTCGATTGCGGAGATTGCACCTTTCAGAGCTACTGCAGCTACTTCTTTGTCACCTGCGTTTACAGCAACGACAACTTTTTTCATAGCTGTTTTCACCTGAGATTTGATCATTTTGTTTCTCAGTGTTTTTTTGTTGATAACTTTGATTCTTTTCTTAGCGGATTTGATATTAGCCAATGTAATTTCCTCCTAAATAATAATGATTTTGTGGTTTTCTGCGGATACTTTTCAAAAGTTCCCTTTTTCTACTTACCATTAACCACCTTGAGGGCTGCTCCCTCCGACACGGCTGAGGTCTTTTTTTACGCTCTCTCGAGCACCTCTGGTTAACTCAACAGATATATTCTACCTTATGAAATCAAATAAGTCAATGAATACTTTTCAAAAGTACGAAAAAAAATAATCAAAACATAGAAAGGCTGTGAAAAAATGTACCGATCTGATCAAAATGACACTCCGAATTCCTTCTCTGTCCGCACGGACCTGGCTATCGAAGCCAGAGAGCTGGCCCAGCAAAACGCCGCGGAAGCCGACCGACTGGAAGGCGTGGAGGTAAAAACCAAAGAAGATCCCGATTACTTTCTGACCCATGTGCGCGTTCTTTCCGAAGAAGGCAGCCGCCTCATGGGAAAGCCTAAAGGAGATTATATCACATTGGAGTCAGAAAAGCTAAAGGAAAATGATGTAGAATGTCACGAAAAAATCATTGAAATTTTGGCAGAAAATATCCGTTCCCTTGCAAAATTCGGAAAGGAAGACTGTATTCTGGTAGCAGGGCTGGGCAACTGGAATATCACCCCTGACGCCTTGGGGCCAAAGGTTGTCTCCAAAATCCTTGTCACCCGCCATCTGCAGGGCACATTGCCGGAGGAAATAGAGGAAACCGTACGTCCCGTTGCTGCTGTCAGCCCCGGGGTCATGGGCATCACCGGCATTGAAACAGGAGAAATTTTGAAAGGCATCATCGATAAACTGCAGCCCTCTTTGCTCATCGCCATCGATGCACTGGCCGCCCGCCGTTCCAATCGTATCAATGCTGCCATTCAGATGAGCGATACCGGCGTTGCCCCCGGTGCAGGGGTGGGCAACAGACGGATGCTGCTGGATCAGAAAAGTCTCGGCATCCCCGTCATTGCCATCGGCGTACCCACAGTGGTCGATGCCGCCACCTTGATCAACGATACCATGGATAGGATCTTAGGCGAAATGATGCAGCAGACAGAAAAAGGCTCCGCCTTCTATCAAACCCTGCAGTCTCTGGAGCAGGAGGAAAAATATCAGATGATCGCCGATATTTTAGGCCCCTATACGGGCAATATGTTCGTCACACCCAAGGAAGTGGATGCTGTCGTAGACCGACTGGCGAATATCATCGCCAATGCCGTCAATATCGCCATCCACCCCGGCGTCACCATGGAGGATATCAATAAATATAAATGGTAAAGAGGAAGAAAGCCCTGACTTTCGTCAGGGCCGTTTCTACATAATTAAATTTTTGTTGCCGCTTCGATCAGTTTCAGCTTCATGGCACTCAGCTTATCGGACAGGTCAACGGGAACGATATCGGGGTTTTTCAGACGCTTCTGTTCTTCCCACAGGGTATCCTTTTCCCTGTTGCAGTATGCCTGAATATCCATTGTTTCGGGACATTCATAAACCAGCTTGCCCTCTACGAATACAGGTACCAGCAGTTCTCTCAGCTTAAATGTACCGGCGGGCAGCTGCATGCTCTTCCATTTCGCATTTGTATCATAGATATGCAGATCCATATCTTCTGTAAACACTTCTTCCTCCAGAGCCAGCAGGTCAGCCTTGATCTTGCCTGTTGCCTTATCATAGATACGAACGATTTTCTTGATCCCGGGGTTTGTCACTTTTTCCACGTTATTGGACAGCTTGATCTTGGGTTCAAAATCGCCGTTTTCGTTTTCTTCTGCAGCCAGTTTGTAAACGCCGCCGAAAGCAGGACAGTCATCGGATGTGATCAGTTTTGTACCAACCCCCCACAGGCTGATGGTGGAACCCTGCAGTTTCAGGCTGGTAATGAGGTTTTCATCCAGATCACTGGATGCGGAAATCAGCGCATTGGGATAGCCTGCTTCATCCAGCATCTGTCTTGCACGTTTGGACAGATATGCCAGATCGCCGCTGTCCAGACGAATACCGAAGCCTTTTTCGGGCAGGATGCCTTTTTCCTTCATTTCATCAAACACCTGAATGGCATGGGGCACACCGCTTTTCAGGGTATTATATGTGTCCACCAGCAGGATGCATGCATCGGGGAACAGATTTGCATATGCGCGGAATGCTGTCAGTTCATCAGGGAAGCTCATAACCCAGCTGTGGGCATGGGTGCCTTTTACGGGAACGTTATACAGCTTGCCTGTCAGCACATTGCTTGTAGCTGCACAGCCCGCAATCACCGCTGCTCTTGCACCCAATGTACCGGCATCGGGACCCTGGGCACGGCGCAGACCAAATTCCAGAACAGGGTCGCCCTGGGCTGCATGCACCACGCGAGAAGCCTTTGTGGCAATCAGGCTCTGATGGTTGATGATATTCAAAAGTGCTGTTTCGATCAGCTGTGCTTCGATAATGGGTGCCTTAATACGCATCAGGGGTTCATGAGGGAATACCACTGTTCCTTCTGGAACCGCATACACTTCCCCTGTAAAACGGAAATCCTTCAGGTAACCGATGAAGCCTTCGGAAAAAATATTTAAACTTTCCAGATATGTGATGTCTTCTTCGGAAAAGCACAGTTCATCCAGATATTCGATGGCCTGCTGCAGACCCGCTGCAATGGCATACCCGTTGCCGCTGGGGTTCTTTCTGTAGAACAGATCAAATACGACCTGTCTGTTCTGTGCACCTGTTTCATAGTAGCCCTGCATCATGGTCAGCTCATATAAGTCTGTCAGCAGTGCAAAGTCTCTACCTTTCATTTTTAAAATCTCCTTTTTCGGGTATGACAGGCTGTTATTTGTATACTTTCATGAAGCATCTCCTGTCATGTTCTTCATCGTTTTGCCAAAAATATATATAATACAAAGTATATATTAAGCTGATTATACACAAATTGCTGCAAAAAAGCAAATCCTTTCTCTGTTTACGCCTATTTCCGCAGATTTTACATCTGTCTTGTCACATTTTCCCTGTCATCCCCTGTATACAACATACTTTCATTTTTCACAAAAAAAGGCTTTACAAGGCATTTTTCTAAAGCTATAATGGTCTGGTAATTATATATCGAAACACTGTGATGGAGACAGTATGTATCCTCAGACTGACCCCAGAGAGCCGGGAACTGGTGAGAGCCCGGCGTCAGGGAAGATGCAGAATATCACTCCGGAGTGGCAGACCGAACGGAAAACCTCAGTAGACTCTGCCGTGGCCCGCGTTAAGGGAAAGCATCATGATGGTGATGTGTTGAGTTGGATGGCATATTTTGCCGTCAAATCAGGTGGTACCGCGAGCCCTCTCGTCCTGTAGGACGTGAGGGCTTTTATTATTATAAAAAAGCGAAAACCCCGCACCATCCGATCATCTTACAAAAGAGAAAACAAAAAAATGCACCAAGGAATATAAAATCATAACTTTAAGGAGGAATTTACATGTACGACAAAGTCCCCAATAACATGAACTTTGTAGAAAGAGAACTCGTTGTAGAACAGTGGTGGAAAGACAACGACATCTTTGGCAAAAGCATCAAAGCCAGAGAAGGCGCACCCGTATTCACATTCTATGATGGCCCCCCCACAGCCAATGGTATGCCCCACATCGGCCATATCCTGACTCGTGCCATCAAAGACCTGATCCCTCGTTACAAAACAATGAAAGGCTACAAAGTACTGAGAAAAGCCGGCTGGGATACACACGGTCTGCCCGTTGAACTGGAAGTGGAAAAACAGCTGGGTCTGGACGGCAAAGAACAGATCGAAAAATATGGCGTAGAACCCTTCATTGCCAAATGTAAAGAATCCGTATGGAAATACGAAAAAGAATGGCGTAATGTTTCTGACCGTGTCGGCTTCTGGGCTGATATGGATGATCCTTACGTAACATATCATAATGAATATATCGAATCCGAATGGTGGGCACTGAAACAGATCTGGGATAAAGGTCTGCTTTACAAAGGCCACAAAGTAGTTCCCTATTGCCCTCGCTGTGGTACAGCACTGTCTTCCCACGAAGTGGCACAGGGTTATAAAGATGTAAAAGAAACATCCGCTATCGCAAAATTCAAAGTTTCCGATCAGGATAACACATACTTCCTGGCTTGGACAACCACCCCTTGGACACTGCCTTCCAACGTAATCCTGTCTGTAAACGCAAAAGAAACATATGCAAAAGCTAAATATCAGGATTATTATGTCATCATGGCGGAAGCTCTGATGGATTCCGTTCTGGGCGAAGGCAACTACGAAGTTGTAGAACGCATGAAGGGCGGCGACATGGAATACATGAAGTATGAACCCCTGTTCGACTTCCAGCCCAACGGCGAAGACTTCAAAGGCTACTTCATGACATGCGATGATTACGTAACTCTGACAGACGGTACAGGTATCGTTCACACAGCGTATGCTTACGGTGAAGATGACTACCGTGTATGTAAAAAATACGGCGTAACATTCTATCAGAACGTAGACACAACCGGTCACCTGAACGAACTGGCAGGCCCCTTCAAAGGTCTGTTCGTGAAAGACGCTGACCCCGTTGTTCTGAAATATATGGAAGAAAACGGTTCCCTGTTCGCAGCTCTGCCCTTCGAACATAACTATCCTTTCTGCTGGAGATGTGACACACCTCTGCTGTATTATGCAAGAAGCACATGGTTCATCGAAATGACAAAACTGCGTGACAGACTGGTTGCAAACAACAGAACCATCAACTGGTATCCCGACAACATCAAAGAAGGCCGTTTCGGTAACTTCCTGGAAAACGTAATCGACTGGGGTCTGTCCCGTGAAAGATACTGGGGTACTCCCCTGCCCATCTGGGAATGCGAATGCGGCCACAGACACACCATCGGTTCCATCGCTGAACTGAAAGAAATGTCTCCCGACTGTCCCGAAGAAATCGAACTGCACAAACCCTTCATCGACGCGGTTCACATCACATGCCCTCAGTGTGGCAAGCTGATGACTCGTGTTCCCGAAGTAATCGACTGCTGGTTCGACAGTGGTGCAATGCCTTTCGCACAGTGGCACTATCCTTTTGAAAACAAAGAAATTTTCGACGAAAACTTCCCTGCAGACTTCATCTCCGAAGCGATCGACCAGACTCGCGGCTGGTTCTACACACTGCTGGCAGTTTCCACTCTGCTGTTCGACTGTGCCCCCTTCAAGAACTGTATCGTTCTGGGCCACGTTCAGGATAAAGACGGCAGAAAGATGTCCAAACACATCGGTAACGTAGTTAACCCCAACGAAGCACTGGGCAAACAGGGTGCTGACGCGGTTCGCTGGTTCTTCTATGCAAACTCCGCTCCTTGGCTGTCCTCTCGTTACTACGACGACGCAGTATCTGAACTGCAGAGAAAATTCATGGGTACCCTGTGGAACACATACGCATTCTATATCCTGTATGCAAACATCGACAAATTCGATCCCACACAGTACAAACTGGAATACGATAAACTGGCTCCCATGGACAAATGGATCCTGTCCAAGCTGGAAACACTGAACACATTCGTAGATGACGCTCTGGCTGGCTACAAACTGACAGAACCCGCTCGTGCAATGGCTGATTTCATGGATGATCTGTCCAACTGGTATGTAAGAAGAAGCCGTGAACGTTTCTGGGCTGCAGGCATGGAACAGGATAAAGTAAATGCTTACATGACTCTGTACACAGTTCTGGAAACAGTTGTGAAACTGGCTGCGCCTTTCACACCTTTCATCTCCGAAGAAATCTACGGCAACCTGATCAAAAAAGTAGACGCAACTGCACCTGAATCCGTTCACCTGTGCGACTGGCCCGCACACCATGCAGAATGGGTAGATGTGAACCTGGAAGCAAACATGGACTTCCTGCTGAAAGTAGTGGTAGAAGGCCGTGCTGCTCGTAACGCAAGCGGTATGAAGAACAGACAGCCTCTGGCTATGATGTATGTAAAAGCAGAAGAATCTCTGCCTGAAGAATATCTGGAAATCATCAAAGACGAACTGAACGTAAAAGCAGTTTCCTTCACAGATGACGTAGAAGCCTTCACAACATACACATTCAAACCTCAGCTGAGAACACTGGGTAAAAAATACGGCAAACTGGTTCCTGCAATCGGTGCTTACCTGAAAGAAGTGGACGGTTCCGCATTCATGGCTGAACTGAAAGCAAACGGCAAGGCTGTATTCACTCTGGAAGGCGAAGAAGTTGTTCTGGAAATGGACGATGTTCTGGTTGATACAGCAGAAAAAGACGGCTTCGTATCCTCCGGCGATAATAACCTGACTGTTGTTCTGGATACAAACCTGACAGATGCACTGGTAGAAGAAGGTTTCGTTCGTGAAATCGTATCCAAAGTTCAGACCATGCGTAAAGAAGCTGACTTCAACGTAACAGACCGCATCAAAGTTTACCACGACGGCAATGCGAAGATCGCTGAAATCCTGGCTGCAAACGACATCAAAGCAGACGTTCTGGCAGATGAAGTGGTTGCCGGCGTAGGCGGCGAACTGTCCAAAGAATGGAACATCAACGGTGAAAAAGTAACTCTGGGCGTAGCTAGAGTATAATGAACCGAAATACAAAAATCCCGAAGGAAAATTCCTTCGGGATTTCTTTTTTAAGACCGCGGGGTGCCACCCCACTTCCCCGCTGGGGTATTATACCCCAGACCCCTATATAGAAAACGCATGTACATGCGTTTTCGTATCCATTGGGGGCTTTGCCCCTAGCCAACGGCTTTGCCGCAACGGGGTTCTTAGGGAGTGACTCCCTAAGC
>CALFPN010000045.1 GCA_937919015.1 uncultured Clostridia bacterium | reverse complement strand
TATTCTCTCCACAACCCCCGCCAAAGTGCCCAAAAAACCGCTTTTTTCCACCACTTTCCCTCTGTACATAAAAAACCCCGCCGGAGCAGTCTTCCCGAAAAACAAAACGATGTTTTCTTTGCAGACACCCTCCATGCGGGGTTTATGATTTTATTCCAATGCCAGCTGTCCCGGCAGACTGTTTGCCGCTTTATCCTTTTCCTGAATAAAGTGTCCTGTGGTCGGTATTTTTTTGGTTCTGTAATATTCCGGGTCTTCCGTAGAGAATTCCCCTTTTGTAAATACATTGGAAACAATACTGTTCTTTTTCAGCGTGAACACCTGTACCCCCGTTGCATTTTTCGTTGCACTGGAGGGGATCAGTTCCGTATTCAGCAGCGTTGCTTTATCCCCGTTTCTCATCAGGATGAAATCGCTTTCTTCATCCATCTTCGCCATACGAACCAGTTTGGCTCTGGAAGAATAGCCGTTGATGAGCTTTTTACGATTTGTTTTTGTTTCGTAGGCATTCAATGGCACCTTTGCCGCTTTACCGTTTTCAAAGAAGAATACCATTTGTCCTTTGTAGTCGGCGGTTGCTGTCATATAAATGATCTCTTCCCCCGCTTCCATATGCAGCAGATTTGGCAGATAGTCCCCCAGCACGCTGGCTTTTGTATCCGCCGCATCGGAAGCTTTCAGCTTATATACATTCTGCATATTGGAAAAGAACAAAAGATCCATACGGTTCATGCCGTCCTGTTCCATCAGCATGGTATCATCATCCTTCAGCTTCTGTTCCCCGGCCATACGCAGAGAAGCCTGAGAGATCTTCTTGAAATAGCCGTGTTCTGTCAGGAAGAAGCGCACAGGATAATCCTCGATGAAATCATCTTTGGACAAGGTCGCCACATCATCCTCATGGATGATTTTTGTTTTTCGTTCCTTACCGTATTTCTTCGCCACTGCCCGCAGCTGCTTACAGATGATATTTTTGATCTTCGCATCGGATTTCAGTGTTTCGTTGAGACTCTTGATATCTTCTTCCAGAATCTTCAGTTCCTCGATACGCTTGATGATATATTCCTTATTGATATTGCGCAGTTTGATTTCCGCAATATATTCTGCCTGCACTTCGTCAATCTCAAAGCCCGCCATCAGGTTGGGCACAACCATTTTTTCCTCTTCCGTATTGCGGATGATAGCGATAGCCTTATCGATATCCGCCAGAATTTTCGCCAGACCCTGCAGCAGGTGGAATTTTTCAGATTTTTTCTGAATATCGAAGGCGATCTGCCTGCGGATGGAACCCATGCGGAATTCTGTCCAGTGTTTCAGAATATCCCCTACACCCAGAACCATAGGTCTGCCGTGAATGAGGACATTGAAATTACAGCTGAAATTATCCGCCAAAGGTGTCATAGCATACAGTTTGTGCATCAGCAAGTCAACATTCGTACCGCGTTTCAGGTCAATGGCAATTTTCAGGCCATTCAGGTCAGATTCATCTCGTACATCGGTGATATCCTTGATCTTGCCTGCCTTGACCAGCGCAATGATCTTATCCACAATGGCTTCGATATTGGTCGTATAAGGAATTTCTGTCACTTCGATACAGTTATCCTTTTTGTCATACTGATAGTTCGCCCGTAGTTTCACGCTGCCACGGCCCGTTTGATAGATCTGTTCCAGTTCTTTTCTGTTATAGATCAGTTGACCGCCCGTGGAAAAATCAGGGGCAGACAAATGCTCGCACAAATCGATGGTATCATCCTTGATGAATTTCGCCGTTGCTTCACACAGTTCCGCCAAATTGAAGCTGCAGATGGAAGATGCCATCCCAACGGCTATCCCCAGATTGGGATTGGCAAGGATATTGGGAAATGTGGTAGGCAAAAGGGCAGGCTCTTTTATACTGCCATCATAGTTATCCACAAAATCGACGGTATTTTTCTCAATATCCGCAAAAATCTCCTGACAGATATTTTCCAGTTTGACTTCCGTATAACGGGATGCTGCATACGCCATATCCTTGGAATAATATTTACCGAAGTTCCCCTCAGAATCCACAAAAGGCACCAGCAGGGCCTCATTATCCTTTGTCAGACGCACCATGGTTTCATAGATGGCACTATCCCCGTGAGGATTCAGCTTCATGGTCTGCCCAACCACATTGGCAGACTTCGTTCTGTCCCCTTTCAGAAGCCCCATCTGATACATGGTATACAGGAGCTTTCTGTGGGAAGGCTTGAACCCATCAATTTCAGGGATGGCACGGGAAACGATGACGCTCATGGCATAGGGCATGTAGTTCAGTTCCAGTGTATCGGTGATGCGCTGCTCCTGAATGAAGTTGTCTTTATATTCTTTTTTAGATGGAGTTTTTTTCTTAGCCATAACCCACCTCTTAACTAATGTCAATCATATCTAAATATCTGTGACCTTCGGAAGCGATATGCTCCTTACGACCACTCAGGTTTTCACCCAG
>CALFPN010000044.1 GCA_937919015.1 uncultured Clostridia bacterium | reverse complement strand
TCATAGTCAATGGCAACCACGTTACTCATGGGATACTGTTTGCGCAGTTCCTTGATGACACCTTTCCCGACCACATGGTTGGGCAGGCAGCCGAAGGGCTGTGTGCAGACAATATTGGGCACACCGCTATGGATCAGTTCGATCATTTCCGCAGTCAGGAACCAGCCTTCTCCGGTCTGGTTACACAGGGATACGATCTTTTCTGCTTCTCTGCCCAGACTCTTGATATCTTCGGGCTTATCGAATCGTTTGCTTTCTGCCAGCGCGTCCATCATGGGCTTCTGGTACCATTCGATCACTTTTGCCACAGTGTTACCAATGATACGCGCCTTTTTAGAGCCGCCCAGATATTTTTCCTTCTGTACCTGATTATAACAGCAGTACAGACCGAAGGTCAAAAGATCAGGAACAACGGCTTCCGCACCTTCTCTTTCCAGCAGGTTCACCAGATCATTGTTTGCAGTGGGATGGAATTTGACCAGAATTTCCCCAACTACGCCAACACGAGGTTTCTTGATATCCAGCAGCTCCAGTTCCTCAAAATCACGGATGATACCGCGCAGATTTTCCGCAAATGTCTTTCTATCGGCTCTAACCACATCACGTTTTACCTTTTCATTCCATTTTTCATAGAGGGCATTGGCAGAACCCTTCACCTTTTCATAAGGTCTTGTGCGATACAGCACACGCATGAACAGATCACCATATACCAATGCCTGCAGTGTGCGGTGCAGCAGAGCGGGGGTCAGCTTGAAGCCGGGGTTCTTTTCCAGACCTGCAGGGTTTACGGAAATAACCGGAATATCAGGCATCCCCAGATTTGCCAGTGCCTTACGGATGAAAGCGATATAGTTTGTGGCACGGCAGCCGCCGCCGGTCTGAGAAATCAAGAGGGCTGTTCTGTTCAGGTCATATTTACCGGAAAGCAGCGCATTCAAGAGCTGGCCGATGGAAATCAGAGCAGGATAGCAGGCGTCATTGTTTACATACTTCAGACCTGTTTCGATAGCATGTTTATCCATGGCTTCCATGATTTCGATATTGTAGCCCGCTTTGCGGAAAGCAGGTTCCAGAATTTCAAAATGGATGGGAGACATCTGTGGACAGATGATGGTGTAGTTCTTCTTCATTTCTTTTGTGAAGAGGACGCGTTTCAGGGATGCATCGCCTTTGCGGATCTGCACGTTCTTTTCTTTTCTGTCTTCAATGGCCGCAATCAGAGAACGGATACGGATGCGGGCTGCCCCCAGATTGTTTACTTCATCGATCTTCAGGGCTGTATAAATTTTGCCTGCGGCTGTCAGGATGGATTTGACCTCGTCTGTTGTCACAGCATCCAGACCGCAGCCAAAGGAGTTCAGCTGAACAAATTCGATATCCTTCTGCTTCTTCACGAAGGCTGCTGCTTCATACAGTCTGGAATGATATGTCCACTGGTCTCTTACGATGGTAGGACGTTCCACATTCCCCAGATGGGCCACGCTGTCCTCTGTCAGAACGGCAATATGGAATCCGGCGATCAGTTCGGGGATCCCATGGTTGATTTCGGGGTCTGCATGGTAGGGTCTGCCCGCCAGCACGATCCCTGTCATGCCTTTTTCGCGGATATATTTCAGGGTTTCTTCGCCCTTTTTCTGCATATCCCTGCGGAAAGTGCCCCATTCTGCCCATGCCGCTTCTGCCGCTTCTTTCACTTCTGCCGCTGTACAGCCTTCGGGAACGAATTCTTCTGTCAGACGTTTTGTCACTGTATGGATATTGTCGAAGGACAGGAAGGGATTCATAAACTTGATGTCTTTTTCCTTCAGGTCTTCCACGTTATTTTTGATATTTTCATTATAGGATGCAACGATAGGGCAGTTGTAGTTATTATCTGCCGCCATGCTGTCCCTTCTTTCGTAAACGATACCGGGATAGAAAATCGTCTTTACGCCCTGTTCGATGAGCCATTTCACATGACCATGCACCAGTTTGGCGGGGTAGCAAACGGATTCGGAGGGGATAGATTCCATCCCCATTTCAAAAATCATTTTGCTGGAGTTAGGGGAAAGTACCACTCTGTAGCCCAGTTTTGTGAAGAAGGTATGCCAGAAGGGATAATCTTCATACATATTCAGGCCGCGGGGGATACCGATCTCCCCTCTGGTGGCCTGTTCTGCTGTCAGTGGTTCATAGTCGAACAGTCTGTGGCGTTTGTATTCATACAGGTTAGGTGCGGGATCTGTGATTTTTTCCTTCCCCAGACCTCTTTCGCATCTGTTGCCTGTGATAAAGCGTCTGCCGCCGCTGAAAAGGTTCACTGTCAGCAGGCAGTGATTGGTGCAGCCCTGACATCTTGCCATGTTGGACTTCACTTCCAGCGCATTCATATCTTCACGGCTGATCAGTGTTGTCTGATAGCCTGCTGTATATTTATCCTTCGCGATGAGCCCAGCACCGAAGGCACCCATGATGCCTGCGATATCGGGACGGACCGCTTCTCTGCCGGAAATCAGTTCAAAGCTTTTCAGTACTGCATCGTTATAGAAAGTACCGCCCTGTACCACCATGGATTTGCCCATGGCTTTGGGATCAGAAATTTTGATTACCTTCAGCAGTGCATTTTTGATCACGGAATATGCCAGACCGGCAGAAATATCGCCGACTTCTGCACCTTCCTTCTGGGCCTGTTTTACGCGGGAGTTCATAAATACCGTACATCTGGAGCCAAGATCGATGGGGTTCTTTGCAAACAGTGCCACTTTTGCGAAATCCTGTACGGTATAATTCAGACTTTTTGCGAAGGTTTCAATGAAGGAGCCGCAGCCGGAGGAGCATGCTTCATTCAAGAGTACGCTGTCGATGACATTATCCTTGATGCGGATGCATTTCATATCCTGACCGCCGATATCCAGAATAAAGTCAACATCGGGTTTGAAGAACTGGGCTGCTTTGTAGTGGGCAACGGTTTCGATATAGCCCAGATCGATCATCAGCGCTTCTTTGATGAGCCCTTCACCGTAACCTGTGACACAGGAATTGCGGATCACTACGTCTGCAGGCATCATGTCATACATTTCATTCAGGCTCTTCATAACAACGTTCAGTGGGCTGCCTTCGTTGCCTGCATAGAAGGAATACAGCAGATCGCCGTCCTTGGAAACCAGCGCAACCTTTGTTGTGGTGGAACCGGCATCGATGCCCAGAAAAGCATCGCCGTGATAATTGGACAGAGGGATGCGTTTTACCTTATCTCTGTCATGACGATCCTTGAATGTTTCATAATCTTCTTCGTCTTTGAACAGAGGGTCCATACGGGTTACTTCCGCTGTCAGTTCCACACCGTTTTCCAGTCTTTCCAGCAGGCTGTTAAAATCCAGTTCTGCTTCGCCTTTATTGGAAACAGCTGTGCCGTATGCAGCGAAGAGATGGGAATTTTCAGGAATGATGGTGGTTTCCTCTGTCAGCTTCAATGTTTCAATAAAACGGCCGCGCAGTTCAGAGAGGAAATGCAGAGGGCCGCCCAAAAATGCCACATGGCCGCGGATGGGCTTCCCGCAGGCCAGACCTGCAATGGTCTGATTCACAACGGCCTGAAAGATGGATGCTGCCAGGTCTTCCTTTTTGGCCCCTTCGTTGATCAGGGGCTGGATATCTGTTTTGGCAAATACGCCGCAGCGGGAAGCGATGGGATAGATCACTTCATATTTTTTTGCCAGTTCATTCAGACCTGTGGCATCTGTCTGCAAGAGGCTTGCCATCTGGTCGATAAAGGAGCCTGTGCCGCCGGCACAAACACCATTCATTCTCTGTTCCACGTTGCCACCTTCGAAATAGATGATCTTTGCGTCTTCACCGCCCAGTTCAATGGCTACATCTGTCTGGGGGGCGGATGCCTCAATGGCATTGGCTGTGGCAACCACTTCTTGAATAAATTCCACGCCAATGGCCTTTGCCAGAGCCACGCCGCCGGAACCTGTGATCATCGTGGAGAAAAGGGCATGGCCGATTTCTTCCTTCGCTTCCTTCAGGATATCTTTCACTGTTTTTTTGATTTCAGAAAAGTGTCTTCTGTATCTTGCAAATGCGATCTCATTTTTTTCGTCGGTCAGAACAACTTTTACCGTCGTAGAACCGATATCAATACCCATTTTATATGTATTGTCATATTTATGATACTGCACTTGTCACACCTCCGTCTCTATATGCTTCGTTACTCTCCGTGGAAATATCTCTCCACATTTGCTTTTGTATGTTTTTATATTTTTCCTCGTCATCGATGCCGTCATCCAGCACCTTCAGTGCCAGAATGCCATCCTGCATTGCCAGGATCATCGTAACGTAATTTTCCAAATCGATCGTTTTTTCGATTTCTCCCCGCCTCTGTCCTCTTTCCAGAATCCGACGGAGAATTTCCCCCTTTTGGCTGTTGAATTCTTTGAAATAGTCGCCTACCTCAGGGAATTTCTTCATGCTTTCATAAAGCAAGAAATAAAAATTGCGAAAGGCGATCTCTCTGCCAATCTCCTGCTGATAATTGATGAACCGCTGGGGCATGAAAAACCCGTGCCAGAGCAATTCTTCCGTAGAAATATCCTGCCTTTTTTCTTCCCAGATGCGCTGCATCTGCTTTATGGGCTGCACAAAGTAAGGATGGATATATTTTTCCACCACCCGCTGATCCAAATCTTCCCGGCTTTTGAAGGAATAGTAGAAACCACCCTTCGTCAGCCCCGCTTCCCGAATCAGTTCATTGGTAGATACTTCGGAAAAACCCTTTTCCAAAAACATGGTAAAAGCCATTTCCAATATTTCATGTTCCGTTTTCAATCGGGTTCCTCCTTTCTAAATTTTTATGCTGATAAACAGGACTGCTTCCTGCGGCATGCCTCCGCAGCCCTTATTTTTCCCTGTATTTTTGCAATGCAAAATTACAGACCAGTCGGTCTGATACTCTATTATTATATTCGGCCTCCTATTTTTTTCAATATTTTGACCCGTTAAAATACTGTTAAAATCGCATAAACTCAAGGAAGATGATACATTCCCCCAGATTTTGTAACATAAAAAAGAGACCTTGAAAACTGTTCAAAGTCTCTCTCTTTTATTCTGCCATTGTCACTTCGGCGATCTTTTCCAACTGATGGGCGATGATCTGGTTCCCCGTTTTGATGCAAACCAGATTCACCTGATTGAGTCCGATAAACTCACCGATAATAATATTTTTCTGGATGGTCGTCACCTTAATCTGTGCCCCTCTTTTGAATTCTCTGCCCTTGAAAGAAAGGACATCAACGGGAAACAGTTCCTTGCAGCGATCCACTGCCTGCCTGTCAAATGTTTTAATGACATATGTTTTTTCACCGTTTTTCTTCTTTTCCCTGCTTCTTTCCAGCAAACGGGAAAACACACGATAGATATATGTGATCACATAAGCCACGCTGGCTGCAAACAGATAATGCTGCCAGGTCAGCATAGAAAAGCCTTCCATCAGTCTTTCCATCTGCCATCTCTCCTTTCAAACTTATTTTTTAAGGACTTGGTAAATGTCCCTCTTAGATACCCCACGGTCTTTGGCCGCCTGTTTCATGGCGTCTTTTTCACTCATGCCCTGCTCCATGTATTTCTGTACATGTTCCTCCACGGAAATGCTTTCCCAGCTTTCCATCTCCTCCTGTCTCTGGGCTTCCAGAGAGAAGCCTTCGCAGACCAGAACGAATTCTCCTTTGGGGGGATTTTCCGTGAAGTGTTTCAGGTGTCCGCCGATGGTATCTCTGCGGACTTCTTCAAATTTTTTGGTCAATTCCCTTGTCGCCGCCATCTGACGTTCAGAACCAAACAGCTCTGCCAGCTCTTCCAGCGTATCTGTCAGGCGGTGCGGTGCTTCGTAGAAGATCATGGTACGGTGTTCCCGCTCCAGTGTTTTCAGGATGGCCTTTCTCTCCTTCTTATCGGGAGGAAGGAAGCCTTCAAACACAAACCTTCTGGTATCCAGACCGGAAAGCACCAAGGCCACCACCGCCGCAGACGCACCGGGGGCCACCGTCACAGGAACCCCTGCGTCATAGCACAGTTTGACAAGGTCTGCACCGGGGTCGGAAATGCCGGGCATGCCCGCATCCGTCACCAGAGCGATGCTTTCCCCCGCCAGCAGACGTTCCACCAGCACAGGGCCTTTCGTCACCTTATTATGCTCATGATAGCTGGTCATGGGGGTCTTGATCTCAAAATGATTCAGTAATTTCAATGTATTGCGGGTATCCTCCGCAGCGATGACGTCCACGCTTTCCATCAGTTTTACCACACGGAAGGTGATGTCATCCAGATTGCCGATGGGCGTGGCACAAAGATATAATGTCCCTGCCATAGTTTTTATTCTTCAGGTGGATTCACGAATCGCCCTTGCATAGAAAAAACTTTTTCTCATTAGAGAAAGCAATGCTTTCAAATCTTCGAAAAAGTATTTTCTATCGGGCATTCATAAGTCACGCCTGTCCCTTTCCATAATAAATTTCGTAAATTTCTTCGGTGTATTCGTTAGGTGCTTTGTAGATGACCAGCGGTGCATCCACCTTCACCCAGGGCTTGCCGCCCCTTGCCGCTTCCACCAGAACCATGGTAGGTTCCTTGTCCGCATAGGGCTGCACGAAACGGATGCGTTTCGGCTCCAGTTTATACTGACGCAGATGTACCATGATATCTGTCAGACGATGGGGTCTGTGGATCATGTAAAATCTGCCCTGAGGCTTCAGGCATTTTGCCGCCGCCGCCACCACATCCTCCAGAGAACAGAGGATTTCGTGTCTGGCAATGGCTTTCGCTTCAAAGGGGTTCACCAGACCGCCGCCTTCGTTCATATAAGGGGGGTTGGAAGTCACCACATCAAAGGTGGAGCCGCCGAAAATCGTGCCCGCTTCCTTGATGTCCCCCTCTTGGATGGCTACCCTTTCTTCCAGTTCGTTCATCAAAACGCTGCGGTTTGCCATTTCCGCACTTTCCGGCTGAATTTCCAGTCCGGTAAAATGCTGTCCATTGGTCTTTGCCGCCAGAAGGATGGGGATGATGCCTGTCCCTGTGCCCAAGTCCAGCACCTCTTCTCCTTTTTTTACCTTGGTAAAGCCCGCAAGGATGACTGCATCCACACCAAAGCAGAACCGCTTGGGGTCCTGAATGATATGATGGCCATCCCGATGGAGGTCATCCACCCGCTCATGGGGATGAATGGTGATATCAGTCCTCATATGCTTTCAGCTCCTCGGGGATGGGCTCCTGTTTGCGTTTCTTTTTGGAACGGATCAGTTTGATCTCATCCACATGATAAAAACCGATGGTGGGTGGATCATTTTCCGCCTTACGCACCGCCGCTTTTACCTGCTGCATCAGCACGTTTGTTGTTAAAATTTCGCCTGTGCCGTCGGGCGTGGAAATGATATCCCCCACGCGAGGCAGTTTTTTATTCAGTTCTTCGTAAACATCTTCTTCATATTTCAGACAGCACATCAGTCTGCCGCAGATGCCGCTGATCTTTGTGGGGTTCAGGGACAGATTCTGTTCCTTTGCCATTTTGATGGATACGGGCTGGAAATCCCCTAAGAATGTTGCACAGCAAAGGGGTCTGCCGCAGATGCCGATGCCGTTGAGCATCTTCGCTTCATCACGGACACCGATCTGTCTCAGTTCGATACGGGTGCGGAATACCGCTGCCAGTTCCTTTACCAGTTCACGGAAGTCTACACGACCGTCAGAGGTAAAATAGAAAATCAGCTTGTTTTTATCAAAGGTCATTTCCACATCCACCAGCTTCATATCCAGATTCAGTCGAACGATCTTCTCCAGACAGATGCCGAAGGCTTCCTCTTCCTTCTTGCGGTTGTTTTCCACTGTTTTTTTGTCTTCCTGCGTTGCCTTTCGCATCACCTGCTTCAGAGGAGCAATGATGGTTTCTTCGGGCACAAAGGTATTTTCCTTGATTACTGTGCCGTATTCCACGCCTCTCGCCGTTTCCACGATGGCACCGTCTTCTTTTTCCAGTTTCAGGCCTGCGGGGTCAAAATAATACATTTTGCCCGCCTTCTTGAAACGGATCCCTACCACTTCTTTCATGGGTCAATTCTCCTTTAAGTCCATCAGCATAACTTCCAGAGTCAGCCGAAAATTTGCATTCTGTGCCAGACGCATGCGGGCCGTCCGCACTGCGCCTGCTTTCTTCGCCAAGGTTTCCGCAGGCTCCTTTGCCCCTCGGAAAATGGCGTCTTTCTTATCTTTCTGGATGAGATACCGTTCCTCTCTCAGGCTTTTTGCCGTCAGAAGATCACGATACCACAATTCCATAATATCCAAAAACCGCAGGTCGTTTTTATAGACCTCCAGTTCCTTTGCCAGTAAATAGGCCTCACCTTCCTGCATGGAAGGGAGAGCTTCCAGTTTGCCCAAAATATCCTGCCGCATTTCGCGGAAAGCTTCGTCCTCCACAAGTTCCAACGCCTGACCGATGCGCCCTTGAGCGTAGGCCGCCAGAATATGGCTTTCCTCTTCCAAAAGACCCGTCTGCATCAGATAGTCCGCCACCGTTTCTTCGGGAAGGGGACGGATTTTCATAGTCACCACACGGGAAAGGATGGTGGGCAAGAATGCCTCTGCCCGCTCTGCCAGAAGCAGAAACATGGCATGGGCCGGCGGTTCCTCCAGCGTTTTCAACAGGGCGTTCTGGGCCTGTGTATTCATGGTGTCCGCCTTTTCGATGATATAGATTTTTTTCTGATAATGATACGGCTTTAAATCTACCGTTTCCAGAATCTGTTCTCGAATTTCATCCACGACGATATTTTTCTTTTCGCCACGCACATAAATGATATCGGGATGATTCCCATGGTCAAAAGACTGACAGCTTCTGCAGCTGCCGCAGGGCTTTTCTCCTTCCCCTTCACACTGCAAAGCCTTGGCGAAGGTATTGGCGATGAGCCGCTTACCCGCCCCTGCGCCGCCGATGAAAAGATAGGCATGGGAAGCTTTCTGACCAGAAGCCGCCGTTTTCAGTTGTTCCACCAACGGTGCATTTCCCCGTATCTCGTGAAATGTATACAACTTCCCCTGCCCCCTTCTTAGAATTTATAGAACTGCTCCACATCCAGCACAAATACCGTAGCACCGCCAACCTTTACTTCGATGGGCGCAAGGATAAAGCCATGCATCGCGCCTACGGAAGAGGGCAGTGTTGCATACTGGGTACGCGCCTTGCTGTTTGCTTCAATAATTTTCAGAGCTTCCTCCACTTTTTCCTTTTCCACACCGGTCATGATGGTGGTATTGCCGGCGCGCAGGAAGCCCCCCTTTGTGTTCAGTCTTGTTACCTGAAAGCCTGCTTCGTTCAGATGGGAGATCACTTCGCCCGCATCTTCGTCCTGAATGATTGCAAGAATGAGTTTCATAACGAATCCTCCTTTATCTTAGGCGCAAAAGCCGAATAATTTATCCAGACTTGCTTTGATATCGGCAAACACTTCCTCCGCCGGTCTGTCTGCGTCAATATCAGCGATCCGTCCGCCGCTTTCCCTTGCCAAGGCAAGGTAGCCTTCATAGACCGTTTCATGAAATGCTGCCTGTTCCAGTTCCAGACGATCCAGCACATGACCGTCCTGATTATTTTTGCGGGCCATGCCTGCCGCAGGGGTGATATTGAGGAAAATCGTCAGATCCGGCTCTTTTCCCCCCGTTGCGATACGGTTCACTTCCGCAACCATGCTGCCCAGTCCTCTGCCATATGCCTGATAAGCGATGCTGGAATCCGTAAAGCGGTCAGAAAGAACAACCTTCCCTTCCGCCAGCGCAGGAAGGATCTTTTCTTCCACATGCTGGGCTCTGGATGCCGCATAGAGGAGCATTTCCGCTCTGCCTGTCAGTGCCTTGTTGGCAGGGTCAAGGATCAGCTCTCTGATTTTTTCCGCCACAGGGGTGCCGCCGGGTTCTCGGGTCAGAATATAGTCCAGCCCTTTTTCCTGCAGATATGCTTCTATTTTTTTGATCTGTGTGGATTTGCCGCTGCCGTCGCCGCCCTCCACGGAAATGAAATAGCCTTTCATAAGACACCTCTGTTGAAATAATTTGAAAACCGATTCCTCTGCAAAAGGGTATACCTTTGCTAATTTTATATTATAGCATAACCAATTTAGAGAAGCAAAGGGATTCCGAGGAAAATCCTATTTTCTCGCTCTAAATTCAGATTCTCTCCTGTTAGGGGTAGAAATCCGCGCCCCTTCGGGCAAAAACAGCGGCAGGGCAAACCTACTGCCCGCCCGTGTGGAACTGCATCGGCAAAACAAAGTGATTCTTCCTTACTTTTTGCGCACAAAAAGTAACAAAAAGCCTGGGAACCCCTCCTCAAGGTTCCCAGACCCTCCCTGGAGGCCTAGGGGAACATCGTTCCCCTTAGGTATCCCCTCCCCACAAGCCCCTTCGGGCACAGCTTGCTGTAAAATTTATACCGCAGAAAATAAAAAATACCCTCCCATATCATGTTTGAAGGGTATGTATCAAATCTATCATCATTTTCTTTTTCTCGTCATCCAATTTTTTGAAGGAAGAAAGCAACTTCTTTTCTTCTGTTTTCAGTTCAACGCCCAGAAGTTCGTCAACCGTGATATCCAATAATTCCGCTAATTTGATCAGACAATCAAAGGATGGTTCATTTCTGCCGCTTTCGTAGTTTGCAATGGCAGTATAGCCATAATCCAGTGCCTTTGCCAGTCTTTGCTGGGAATAGCCTTTCTGTTTCCGAAATCTTTTTAAATTCTTTGCAAAATCGGACATAAACTCACCTCTCCGCCCCAAAGTAGGCTATGCATAGCCTAATAGTAGCATAGATGGACGGATTTGTCTAACCATTCTGGGTATTCTGAAAAAAGAAAGGAGGACTCAGAATGGACACCATTTCAACTATTAGAATCCGTATTCTTCAACTTTGCGAGGAACGTGATTTAACAATCAATAAGCTGGCAACAATTTGTGCCATTCCTCCTACATCTTTGAAAAACATCCTCTACGGAAAAAGCAATAATCCAAAAATTTTGACCATCAAAATGATTTGTGATGGTCTGGATATGACTTTGGCAGAATTTTTCGACACACCGGAATTTAACAGTCTGGAACAGGAAATCAAATAACATGAAAATCAAACAGACAACAACCATTCCCATTGGTCAAAACATCCGTGCTCTCCGTTTAGCAAAAGGTATCGGACAAACAGAACTCGTCGGATTGCTTCAACTGCAAGGCATTGATATGACAAGAGAATCCCTTGTAAAAATTGAGCGGGGCATCCAGCATATCTACGCATCCCAGTTAAAAGGGATTCGGGATGCTCTGGAAACCACCTATGACGAATTATTGAAAGAAACCGAGGCATGAACCCATGAAAAAACAGAAACACATCAGCATCCGTATCGATGAAGATATCCTCCAAAAATTTCATTATGTATCCAAATATAACGGTCGTTCTGCCAGTGGACAAATCATGTATCTCATCAACCAATGCATCCGTGATTTCGAAAAGGAACAAGGGGAAATTGAATTAAATAACAACAATGAAAATTAAAAGGACGGCAACTGCCGCCCTTTTTTGTTTGCCTGTGCACTTCTCCGCCCCGCGCAGGGGGCTTCTC
>CALFPN010000043.1 GCA_937919015.1 uncultured Clostridia bacterium | reverse complement strand
ACCTCCTTTTTGTTTGCCAAAGGGAGGTACACAGTGCTATAATATTTGCGTATCTCCTTTTGGGGGTGCGTGGGAACGTTCGTTGTACTTTGCAGGTAGGCGGACGTTCCTTTTATTTTTTGAGTTCTTCGTCGATTTTTTCATTGAGCCACTGTGCCTTGGTTTTATCCATTTCCTTCAATTTTTCTTCAAATCTTTCCGCTTTTTCTTTATCCAATAAAACATTGAAGGATTTCCGGTTTTCTCTGCGTTCTCTGAAATAATCGGCTCTGCTTTTTTCTGCTATTTTACTCACCTCGCTTTGTAGCGTACTACAATTATAACAAATAGCACGCTACATTTCAAGTCAAAAAATAAAGATATTACGATAAACGTAATATCTAATAATTTTACATCTTTTTTCTACCGTCTGAAAAGCTATCTTCTTCCCACTTTTTTTCAGGCGCACCGTCGCCGCTTTTTCCCTGCCGTTTCCGGCTCGTGGGGAGGGGAATCCCCAAAGGGGAACGATGTTCCCCTCGGGTCGTTAGAGGGTTCGGGAACCATACGAAAGGTTCCCGAGCTTTTTGTTACTTTTTGTGCGCAAAAAGTAAGGATGGCTGTTGTTGTTTTGCCGATACAGTTCCACACGGGCGAGCAGAAGGTTTGTATAACCGCCATTTTCGCCCGACTGGGCGCAAAATTGCATCCTTGGATTTCCGAGAACTCAAATTTCGAGCGAGAACGCCCCCTCTCACAACACCCTCTCCACCGTCGTTCCCGGGAAATAATATTGTATAATTTCCTTCGCCGTTTTTCCTTCCTCCGCCAGTCCCTTTGCCCCATACTGGCTCATGCCGACCCCATGTCCGTTTCCGCCGCCGTAAAGGGCAATGCCTGTCAGTTCCCCCTTCTCATTTTTCATTTCCTTTACCGCAAAAAAACCGCTGGGCAATATCGTATTTCCCGTCAGGGAATCCCCGCCTTTTCGCTGCAGATAGATGGGTTCACCGATGGTCAGTTTTGTCGGAGAAAGCACTTTTCGGATGGCATTTTCCGTTTTTACCGTTACCTTTCCCTTTTCAAAGGTCAGGGCCAATTCCATGGCAATGCCGCCTTCGCCCCGTCTCGTCACGGCGATGCCCTGCAGTTTTCCCAGATCCGATAGGTTCCCTTCCACAACTTTATTGGAGACAGTCGTTAAAGTTTTCTGTAAAATCTCCGTCAGCTGCCCGCAGCCGAAATAGACCTTCCAGCGATACCACGGAGAAGCCATATCGTAGCCTTCCTGTTCCCAATTCTGCCAGAAGGCAAGCCATTCCGCTTCTGTTTTGGGAATTTCAAAATTTCCATATTTTTTCGGCTGCAAATATCCTTTTTCTTTCCCCGTAAAGGTGCCATCCGCCGACCAAACCTCTTCGCTGCCGGCCCCAAAACCACAGGAAGTGGAGTAAAAATAGGTCTGTGCCACTGTGCCCTCCGCTGCCACGGCACATAGCCCCTCTGTGGCCTTTACGGCCGCCTCTGCCGTTTTATTTTCTTCATAGCCTAAATATACCTGACTGGCCACCGTATCCACCACATGGGCCCCATAGCCACAATAGACATTACCATAAAACTGGTTATAGGCATAGCTGCGGGCGGTGATGGCCTGGGCCTCCATAGGGGTCTGCCCGAAGGCGGTCGGCATCTCATTAGGCACCACTCCCAGCAGATACCGTTCCAAAGGCACTTCATTGATGACGGAAAAACTGTTTTCTCCCCGCCGTTCCATTTCCAAAACACCTTCATATCGATAAGACGTTCCGTCTGCAAAGTCGATACGGATGGGGGCTTCTGCTTTCACCGTCAGAATACCATGATCGAACCACGGCAGATCTGCTGACAGGGTGGCCTTTTCCCCTGCCGAAAAATGCTTCTTCGCCGCTCCATTGGAAAGGGAAAATCCTTTTTCCCCGGAAAGGGTCACTGTTTTTTGTTCTTCTCCCTTCAAAAAGACCCGCATGTTTTCCAAAACAGTCTCCTCGCGGATCACCGCGGCGCAGATTTCCCCTTCCTTTTCGTAATATTCCCCGCTATCCGTGCCGCAGATCAGAGCCGAGAAATCCGCCCCCCGTATCCTGCCGCAGGCATCGTAAATGCGGGCATTTTCCACCCATTTCAGCCCGCCTTTTTCCGCCAGATAGATTTCATTCCCATTTACCCGTTTCACCGTACACTGCCCCAGAGAAGCCGCAGGGGTCACTTCCGACACCCTTCCATCCTCCAGCTTTACATCGCAAATGCCTTCTTCCAAATTTCCTCTGTAGGGGAAGGCTGCCGCGCCGTCTCCCGTTTCCAAAAGCAGTTTTCCATCCTCTTTTCTGCAATACACATTCTGTACCACAGGGGAAAGGGCTTCCACCGTCAGCAGTGCCACGATTTCTCCGTCCTTTTCCCAAAAAGTGATGCGGCTAAATTGATAGGGCTGCAGGTCTATCCCCGCGGCCGTAAATTTTCCTATGTCAGAAAGGCCCTCCGCAGAAAGCATCACTACATTTTTCGTCTCGAATCCATAGGAATAAAGACTGTCTTCCCCTCTTCTGGCTTTCAGGGCCGTTTCCAGAAGCTGCATCCACAGTTCATAGGAAATCGCCATGTTTTTGTTTTCCTCCGTCAAAACGATCCGGCTGTCATACTCCGGTGCCAGCCTGTCCATCAAAGTCTGGGCCTCCCAAAGGGTCATATCGTCCCGGGGGCGAAAGGTGCCTTCCTCGCTGCCGGCAAAAAAGCCCTGCGCCACACAGGCAGCAATATAGGGATATGCCCAGTCCTCCTCCCCTACATCAGAAAAGTCCGCTTCCAACGGCTCCATTTCCTCCGGAGAATAAAAGGCCAACCCAATGGTCTTTGCCGCCATTTCTCTGGAAATCGCCATATCCGCGCCAATGTGCCCCGTCTGCGCACGTTCCTGCTGCTCCGTCACCGCAGTGCATCCCATCAAAGGCAACACCAAACATATCATCATGATCCATTTTTTCATTGTACCAACTCCTTGGTACAAGTCTATGTAAAAAGGGCAAAAAAAGAACAGGTAGGCTTTCGCCTACCTGCTCAGAGGGTACAAATTAGTTTTCCCAAACTTTGTTAGGATTGATTGCTGTCCAGTTTTCCATATCTTTCACGTCAGCACGCTGATAATCGTGATGATTTGTTGCTTCCAGTACAGCATAGTAGTACCATTTACCTTCCGTGTTGTCAACCCACTGTTTTGCATCTGCATGCAGACCTTCCGCGTCAACTCTGCGGTTCAGTACACGGTTGATCATAGACATTGTCTCTGCTCTTGTGATGTACTGGTTAGGACGGTACAGACCGTCATCGTAACCGCTCAGCCAGCCTTTTTCAGCTGCGGAGTTGATGTATGCTTCTGCCCAGTGACCTTCAACGTCGGGGAATCTGTTTTCTGTTACAGGTTCCAGATCATCGAAGTTAGAGATGATTGTTGCCAGTTCAGCACGAGTGATCTTGCCGTTAGGTCTGAAGTAACCATCTTCATAACCGGATACGAAACCGCCAGCTTCCATTGTGGAAACGCCCAGATTGAACCAGTCTTCCAGATTAACATCGGGGAAGTTGTTTTCTGCTGTCAGCAGACCTTCTCTTACATGGTCCTGCAGCAGACGGAAGAAGATTACAGTTGCTTCCGCACGAGTGATGTTTCTTTCGGGGCCAACTGTGCCGTCGGGATAACCCTGTACATACTGGAAGTGATCTTCTGTGTTCAGGATTTCTTCCACATCACCGGCTACGATTTCGGGCTTAGGTTTTCTACCGCCGCCACCGCCGGAGCTGGGAACGTATACGGAACCTTCATTTACAGATGCACTGTCTTTTACAGTATCATCATCTGTTGTTTCCGCTTCAACCTTAACATCATTTTTCAGTGTTGCATTTTTCGCTGCATCTTTCGCAACTGTTGCCTTATATGTGAATGTTACTTCATCACCAGGTTCCAGTTTTTCGATTGTTGCTTTGTTGCCTTTAAATTCAACTTCTACATAATCTGCATCACTGTCGTAATCTGTAAATTCACCACCACTGAATACAGAGCCAGGATCTTCGGTTACTTCGATATCTTCCAGAGTAACTTCACCTTTGTTTTTCACTGTGATTGTGTATTCAACAGTATCGCCGCGTCTAGGATTCAGATCGTCTTTATCGATTACTTTGATGATAGAGATGCCTGCATCCATATCTACAGGAACTTTTACTGTATCTGTAGGATCCTCACCATCTTCTACTTCAACAACTACAGTATTATAGAAGTCATCTGCTTTAGAATTCGCATCTACATCTACTCTTGCTACATAAATAAATGTAATACTCTGACCATCTTTCAGGAAGGGAATTACAACCTTGCCATCTTTGTCCAGATAAGGCATATCAGCAGATGTAGGTGTTGTGCCTTCACCAGCCACTTCCACTACGCTAGGGTCTGCAGGTGTTTTTGCAGGTGTTTCTGCAGGTGTTTCTGCGGGTGTTTCTGCAGGTGTTTCTGCGGGTGTTTCTGCAGGTGTTTCCGCGGGTGTTTCTGCAGGTGTTTCCGCGGGTGTTTCTGCAGGTGTTTCTGCTGGTGCTTCAAGTCTCATACCGTTATAGAAGAAAGCGAGACCGTCCAGACCTTTACCAGGTTTTTCTACAACTTTCAGGTCGTATGCATCTGCACCACTGTTATTTGTAACAGTAATTTTAAATTCAATTTTTTCGTTGTCTTCGAAACCATTTTCAGGAGCTTCTGTTACCAATTCTTTTTCTACACTGATACCTTTTTCATCGTATTTCGCATACAGAACTGTATCTCTTTCAATTTCTGTGCTGAAATCAAATTCTTTTGTACAATCTGCATCTGTATACCATGTTTCGATACCTCTGTATTTAGGATCAGCTACTGTTTTACCGTATTCTACGATTCTATCCAGTTTGCTGATTTCTTTGCCGTTTACAACAAATTTAACATCAAACTTCAGATAGATTTCTGTAACTTTATTCAGTTCCAGTTTTTCAATGAAGTTTACCAGATCAGTCAGACCCAGTTTAGTAACATAATCTCTCAGACCAACCAGATCGATACCATTGTTGATAGGAACGTTCTGAATGTCCTGATCAACTCTCAGATGAGATTTATCAACTTTTACTGTTTCGCCATCGTTCAGAGTGATGACGATCTGATCAACATCATCTTCTTCGATCACGTCAAACGCATTTGCTGTAAACCAGTGGTCTCTGCCTTTCGTATATTCTGTTGCATCTGTCAGCAGTGTGTAGTGGTTCAGCATTTCGCCGATGATATCTTCGATAGCATCTTCTGCATAACCATCGCCGATTTCAGGTCTGCCTGTTGCTGCATCATTGCCAGCGTATACGTCGATGGATACGATATCGTCGATATCATAGCTACCACCTGTTACGTCGTTTACTTTGTTTACGATCGCTTCTTCATACATTGTGTGGAATTCACCGTTGTATGTACCATCGTTAGGAGCTACGAAAGGATCGTATGTTACTGTTGCATCGCCTTCCTGACCATCAGCTTCTGCCACATTGTCGATTTTACCAGCTTTTACATCATCAGCAGTTGCTTCGTATGTGTAAGTCAGGATGATGTAACCAGGTACATCGATACCATCCTGTGCTTTGCTCAGCTGTTTTTCCAGTTTATCCAGATCGATACCAGCATCTGCCAGCAGTTCGTCCAGTTCTGTCATGGATGCAGTTACGCCCAGCATACCTTCTACTACTTCAGGGAATCTGTTGCCCATGCTTGTGGAAACCGCAGGCATATCAACGATTCTTTCTTCCGCAGGAACAGTTACTGTCAGTGTACCGTCTTCGCCATTATCAACAACTTTGTCTGTTACATTCACAGCAGTGCCGGGAACCAGACCTTTTACTTCTGTGATGTAAACATTTTCTGCATCATCCAGCAGATTATCTGTGATTGTTACTTCTTCAGATGCGCCGTCATTTTCCAGAACAACCATGTACTGGATCAGCTGGCCTTCGTTTCTGAATGTTTCAGGCATTGCTGCTTTGTACAGATCTTCCAGACCATCATTGCCCAGCGTTTCTTCTGTATCAACTCTTACATCATCAGATTTATCTGTATCAGAAGGATCATCTACAGTTACTACGTTGTAAACCTTACCTGCTTCTACATCATCAGCAGTTACAGTGTATTTGTATGTGATGATTGTATAACCAGGGATATTGATTTCTGTATTCATTGCAAATTCCGCAGCTGCACCGGATGCCTTAATCAAATCAGCCAATTCGTCCAGATTCAGTTTATCCAGACCTTCAATGCCGCTCAGATTTGCCATTACTTCATCAATATCAACCTTATCCAGATCATCCAGATTTACACCAGCTTTATCCAACAGCTGTTTTACTGTAAATGTCGTCTGTGCAGGAATTACAACTTCATCGATGTCACCATCTTCCAGTTCTTCTGCATCTACATCAACAGGAGTACCAGGAGTCAGTTTTTCTACTGCAATCACTTCAACATTTTCTGCATCTGCAAACAATGTATCATCAACAGAAACTGTCAGTTCAGCAGGGTTTTCGTTTTCGATTGCAATGAAGTACTGGATTTCGTCGCCAACGCCGGGTTCAGCTTTGTGAACAGCCACTTTCTTAACGTCGCCAACTTCCAGAGGTTTTACATCAACAATTACGTCGTCCTTTTTAGGATCATCTTCGCCATTGTCAATAGAAACTTCATTTTCAACTTCACCAGCAGCTGCATCTTCTGCAGTTACGATGTAGTTGTAAACGATAGTCATTTCTGTCAGGTCTGTGCCCAAGAAAGGAACAGTCATTTTAGCAGGAACTGTCAGTTCAACAGAACCCTTGCTTACATCAGCAGTTGCAAAGCCATCACCAGATACTGTCCATGCACCAGGTTTTACATTATCAACCAGTGTTGTATTCAAGCCATTGCCTGCCAACAGTCTCAGAATGTCTGTCCATTCAACATTTTCAAAGACTACCGCTTTTTCGAACATTTCATCTTCTACTGTTACAGTCTGTGCCGCATTTGCATCGTTTTCAATTGTGATTACATAAGTAAGTACGTCGCCAAGTTTAGCTTCGTTACCTTCTTTGTATTCTTTACCGTTTACCAGAACTTTTTTATCAATATCAGGTGTATTGATTGTCCATTTTGCATACAGATCAATATCATCATTTACAGGTGTATTGAAATTGTATTTTGTTGTACAATTCACATCTGTATACCAGCCATCCAGTGTATAGCCTGCAGGAACTGTTACAGAAGGTTCTGTTGCTTTATCACCTTTTTCAACTGTTACACTTTCAGGATTTGTTACACCCTCAGGAATTGTACCTGTAAAAGTATAAGTTACAGTTGCAGGGTCCATTGCCCAGGAACCTGTTAATGTTACATCGCTTTCAGGCATTGTAAAGAATTCTACTTTTGCGCCATCCTTATTCCAGCCATTAAATGTGTAACCAGCTGCCGTAGGAACATCTGCTACTGTGTAAGTTGCACCAGGTGCAACTTTTACTTCTGTAGGTTTAGCAGGTGCGTCATCAGGTACAGTACCTGTATAGCTGTATGTTACTGTGTATTTTGTAGGGATAGTAACATTATCGCCATTTGTACCAGGCGCAGTTGCAGTATTTACGAGTGCATTCGCATCGCCATCAGTTGCATCGTTAACATCTGCTTCTGTTACTTCGTAGAAGTAAAGGACGGTCGTTTTACCATTTCCAAGGAAACGATTATATTTGGGAACATCCACTCGTACTGTGCCACTTGCAGAAGGAGTAACTGTTGTACCAACCAGTACATTGTTTCCTGTAACTCTGTTCAGATCACTAAAATTAAGCTTTCCTAACAACATCTGTGCAATCTGCTTGCCATTCAACTCATATACAAATGCCTTAGGGAACAATGTATCAGTTACATCAATTTTTGCATCTGTTTTTGCTCCGTTTTCAACTGTGATGCTATAGGCAATAATATCACCTACTGCTGCAACATAACTATCTTTCTGGAATGGTGTTACTAAGCCACCATCGCCATTATTTGCGCTTGCATCAAATGCAGCAACGAAATTCTTTTCGATCTTATCAGCATTATCGCTTTCTTTCAGTGCCCACTGTGCATACAGATCAATATCCGCATTTACAGTCAATGTAGCACCAACCGCAACTGCAGCATCGCTCGCATCTTTCCAACCTGCAAATGTGTAACCATCTTTTTCAAACTCATTTGCTTTAACTGTATAAGGGTTACCTGCTACTACAGTAGCACCTTCCATTGTACCAGTACCACCATTTGCATGATATGTTACTTTAAGATTACCAGCGGGGAGTACCCAAACTGCATAAAAATCTGTATTTCCTCTAATCTGGAACATTGTATCGGGCTTAACCAGAGGTGTTGCATCGGGATCATTCAGTGCCCAACCTGCAAACTGCATACCTGCAGGTGCTGTAAACATATTCGCTTCTACAGTCACTGTCTCATCATAATTGTAACTTGTTGGAGCCTTAAATCCGCTACCACCATTAGGGTTATACCATACTTTATATGTTACAGGATAATCCCACTGTGCATACAGAATTGTATCTTCTGTTACAGTGATAGAATCCTCATCAACATAAGATGTACCTGTACCATCAGCTTCTGTATTCCAACCAACGAATACACGGCCATCTGTAAGAGTAAACTGGTTTTCATTCAGTTCTTCTTCTACACCATACTGAACTGTCTGTTTATCCATTGTACCTCTAACAAGCACTTCCCATGCATTCGCATCAAAAGTGATTTCCAGTTCAATAAGTTTCCACTGTGCTGTGTACGTTACATTTTCTGTAACTTTATCTGCTTCTGTAGGATTCCAGCCCATAAATACATAGCCTTCACGTTCAGGTGTACCTTCAAATGCAGGTGTATCTGCATTCAGTTTCAGGTTGGAATGTGTTTCATCCGCAAATACTGTACCATCTACACCATCTTTATATCTTACTGTGAACACCAGATCATAGTACATTTTCAGTGTGGTCATCTCTACCTGATCTGCAGATGTTGCGCCTTCAGGTGCTGTTGGTTTGATCACTGTATCTTCTGCTTTGCTACCTGTCACAGCAGGATTATATACATAACCATCGTATGTTTTTTCTTCTGCTGTAACTGTTTCGCCTACATAATCATACAGTGTATCTGTTTCATGCAGTTTGTAGCTACCATCTGTCTGCTGCTGATAGTATTCCACTTTGTAGGGCATCTGCACTTTAATAATTGGTGTTGTTGCCACCCACTGTGCTACATATGTTGCATTACCAGTTACTGTTTCAGCTACCGCAGGGCTCCAGCCCATGAATACATAGCCTGCACGTGTAGGATCTTCGCCTTTGAATGCAGGTGTTGCTTCGCCTACCAGACAGTTTTTATATTCCTGATCAGCAAATACTTCTTCACCATCAACGCCATCAACATAAGTTACTGTATATTTTTCTTCCAGTACATCGGCTGTGCCATTGTTATTTGTGTCATAGCCCCATACTGCATATACAGTTTTGTCAGCGTTTGCAATTGTTACTGTAGAGATTGTTGTTGGAGCTGTATCATTCTTTGCATAAATCGTCTGTTCAAGATCTGCTGTCCAACCGATAAATACTACAGGAACAGATTTTTCGCCTACTGTTTTATTTTCATGTGTCGGAACAGGAGTTGTAGCCAATGTATATGTGCCATTTGCTACTGTTGCATCCGCAGGACCACCTGTACCACCATTTTCATTATAGGACAATGTGAACAGTGTCTGTGTCCATGTACCTTTCAGTACTACATCCTTATCAGGCATTACAAATTTGCCCTCTACAATCTGTACACCTTCTGTTTCTAATGTCCAGCCATTGAAGGTATAGCCAGTTGCTGTAGGAACACCCGCTACTTCCACTTCTGTACCATATGCCACTGTTGCTTGCGCGGGCGCGTCTGCAGCACCTGCAGGTTTCGCATTTGTGTATTCATATGTTACAGTGTGGCTGTTCTTTGTCCAAGAACCTGTCAGTGTTACATTATCTGCAGGCATATTGAAAGATGTTACTACATCATTTCCATATTTCCAGCCTGTAAATGTATAACCTTCAACATCCTCGGGAACAGGTTTTACGGTTACAGTAGCACCCTCCTGATATTTGGCAGAATCTTCAGGTGCAACATAACCAGTAGGAACATCGCCAGTTACAGAATATGTAACTTCATATTTGGGTACAACCTTTTCTGTGCCCAGTGTTACTGTTGCAGTATAAGCTTCTGCTGCCAGTTTACCAGGGATATTGTCGTCAACATCAACTACGTAATAGGTTTCACCACCAACTTCTACTGTAGAGTTAATAGCAGGAAGTGTTGTTTCGAAAGCTGTTTTGTGCGCAATATCTGCCCATTCATGTTCAGCCAGAGAGCCTACTTCTGTACCATTAGGCAGTTTGTATGTTACATCCAGAGTTGCAACACTGACTGTCGCCTGAGGAATGGGGAAGGGAACAGATGCATCACGTGTTTCAGTCTTCCCATTTTCCGTAACTGTATAGGTATAGTTCAGCTTTGCTGCGCCATTCAGGTCGATTGTCCGCGTACCGGCCTGAAGATTACTAAAGTAATCGGGTGTAACATTATAGGTCAATGTAACATTACCTGTTAAACCATCAGATTTTGTCCAGATGATTGTATCACCTTCGGTGGAATCCCCATTATCATCTACGCCGTTAACAGAAACTTCTACAGAATTTTTCATCAGGTCTACATGTTCGCCCATGGGGTCGTTGATCAGACCAACGATCTTTTCTGTGATTTCACCCAAAACAAAGTTCAACTGATCTGCCTGCTCCGCAAATTTGTAATTCCCCGCAGGAACCATTTTCTCAAACTTATCATTGGAGAATGTAAATCCTACTGCATAAGCGACCTTATTGGGATTTGATCCTTCTTGCCATTCCTTCCACTCAGGCTTAACAACAGTAGAAGCATTGGGCCCATAACCAGTTCTGTTTGTCATATAACCATCATTACTATCGCCATCGGCCACAATGATCAGAACCTGATTTGCCGCTGCATTATCAAACTGCTGCAATGCCAGTTGCACACCAGCACTCAAATCAGTAGAACCCTCTAATGTTGTACTTGCATACACATCAGTAGATACACCAGCACCCTTATTGAAGTAGACATATTCAATATCTGTCACACCAGCATTGGTCAGCTTCGTTTTCATTTCATTGATGGCCTTCGTTGCAATAGTCCATCTACTTTTAGGATGATCTTCATTATTTCCAGTTATAGTACAATTATCGATCTGACCATGTTTATGGCTTGGATCTGCGCAATAAACCATAGATAAAGAAGCATCCAAGCAGAACACCACTTCTGTCGGTTTTGGCTGAATTTGCTCATCTGCATCTACCGACAATTCGACAGCATATGTACCATCATCATTTGCAACTGCGGTTTTGCTCAGCGTAATCTCCGCCTTATCTGCTGTTGTTTTCTCGCCTTCAAAAGTATAATAATTAGGCGCAGGTGTCAGCGTAGGTGTTGTTTCCGCCAGAGCAGTTGCCGGCATCAGCCCAACCAACATTGCCAATGTCATGAGCCACGCTAAAAATCTTTTCTTATTCAATTGTCATTTCTCCTTTCCTTAATATTTTTTTGCCGGAAAGGGAGTGCAGTTGGTTGATCTCTATCAACCAATAAGGGAGTACTCCCTTACCATTTTTTTCATCTCACAATACTCGCAGACATAGTATTCTATGATGACAATATCATTATATCACATTTTCCCATGAATTCTGTCCCTTTTTCCAAAATACCTCTTCTAAAATATTTCCAAAATATGCGATTTTTTTCTATCATAACCACTAAATATAACTCTAAAATCCCCTTCGTTTTCGTAAATTTCTATGTTTTTTAATCAAATTTTAAAAAAATCTGCACAACCCTCTCTGCTCGAAAAACAAATGTCTCTTTCTGTCTTTCCTCAAAATAAAAACCCCAGACCAATGGTCTGGGGTTTGCTTTCCATTATTTAAAAAAATGATCCCGAAATGCCGGTCTTGCCTCTTGACACCTAGCCTCAGCCAGGTGGGTGTCCGCAACCACAGACTCTGCCTTCCTCCGCCCAAAGGGAATTATCTTGAGGCCTGACATATCTGCTGTTTATAGGAGTCCCGAGTCAAAAATGTAGGTTCAAATATGGCAAGTTATCGCGCATCTCAGGATTTATGGTTTGATTATACTACAATTGTCCCCATCAGGCAACATAAAATCGCAAATTTCTTATTTTTCCCCTAAAGAAACTATTGTCAGACAAGCAGCACCAATCCAGACAGCTACATCCGCCAGATTAAAAATCGGTGTATTTCTGCCTTTTACGGGAACAAAAAGGAAGTCTGTAACCTCTCCCTTTCGCGCCCGTTCCAGAAAGTTTCCATAGCCGCCACCCAGAACCAAGGCCAGCGGAATAGCATATTTTCGGCTTTTCTTTCCCTGCAGGCTCTGAAAAAACAGCCTGCTGTAATAGGCCAGAAGACCGCCGGTAAAAAGAAGAATCTCCTTTCGTTTCCCGCTGCATTTATTATAAGCAACGCCATTATTTTTTATGTGCCAAAAATAAAGCCTATTTTTGACAACTTCTTTTTTACAGTTCATGGGCAATTTTGCCTGTACCCATTTTTTTGTTACAAAATCCATCCCCAAAATCACGAATAATGTTGAAATTGCGCCCATTTTTTCTCCGCCTTCCTTGGCAAGATTGCCTTGCTATAAAATCTCCGTCGTATTATAATTTTAATATATGGCGAAGATAAAAGTAAACCCATAAAATTTTCAAGAGAGGTGTTTTTATAATGGCATTAGTAACAACAAAAGAGATGTTCGAAAAAGCGTTTAAAGGCGGTTACGCAATCGGCGCATTCAACATCAACAACATGGAAATCATTCAGGGTGTAGTAGCAGCTGCAAAAGCACAGAACTCCGCAGTCATTCTGCAGGTTTCTAAATCCGCACTGAAATACGCTCACCCCAAATACCTGAAAGCAATGGTAGACGCTGCCGTTGAAGAAACAGGTCTGGATATCGCTCTGCACCTGGACCACGGCCCCAGCTTTGAAGTTTGTAAAGAATGTATCGAACACGGCTTCACATCCGTAATGTTCGATGGTTCTCATCTGGATTACGAAGAAAACGTAGCAGAAACAAAGAAAGTAGTGGAATACGCACACGCTCACGGCGTAGTAGTAGAAGCTGAACTGGGCAAACTGGCAGGCGTAGAAGATGAAGTAAAAGTAAACGCTGCTGATGCTACTTACACAGACCCCGACCAGGCAGTTGATTTCGTTACAAGAACAGGCGTTGACTCTCTGGCAATCGCAATCGGCACAAGCCACGGTGCTTACAAATTCAAAGGCGAAGCAAAACTGGACTTCGACAGACTGGCAACTATCACAGAAAAACTGGAAGCTGCCGGCTTCCACAACTTCCCCATCGTTCTGCACGGTGCATCCTCCGTTGATCAGAGATGCGTAGCAATGTGCAACGAATTCGGCGGCAACATTGCAGGTGCACAGGGTATCCCCGCAGAAATGCTGAGAAAAGCTTCCTCCATGGCTGTATGCAAAATCAACATGGACACAGACCTGAGACTGGCTATGACAGCTGCAATCCGTAAATCCTTCGGTGAAGAACCCGCTGCATTCGACCCTCGTGGTTACCTGGGCGCAGCTAGAGAACTGATCCAGGAACTGGTTGAAGACAAAATTAAAAACGTAATTGGTTCTACAGGTTCTATGAACTAATCAAAACAACAACAGGCCGTCGCAATCTGCGACGGCTTTTTTTGCGGAAAAAAACAGCCTTGCCTTGTATCCGAAAAAGGTATACAATGTATTATTATAAAAACAAAATTTACAGAAATCCTTTTATTTCTGCATGATAAGGAGGAATTGTCTATGTACGAATTAGTGCAGGTAGCAGAAAACACATACTACATCAACTCTCCTTCCAAGATCGGCGTGTACCGCGTCAGCGATGAGGATGTCTGGCTCATCGACAGCGGCAACGACAAGGACGCCGGTCGTAAGATCCAGAAAATTCTGGATGCCCAAGGGTGGAAACTGACCGCCATCATCAACACCCATTCCAATGCAGACCATGACGGCGGCAATACTTTGCTGCAGAACAGACTGAACTGCGCTGTGTATTCCACCCCTATGGAAAATATTGTTGTGGAAAATCCTATTCTGGAACCCACCTTCCTCTATGGCGGCTATCCCTTCAAAAAACTGCGGAATAAATTTCTGATGGCAACTCCTTCCAAAGCGCAGGATATCGCCACTGCAAAACTGCCTGAAGGTATGGAATATTTCCGTCTGCCCGGTCATTTCTGGGATATGATCGGCATAAAAACCCCTGATGGTGTGTATTTTCTGGCAGACTGCATTTTCGGTGAAAATATCATCTCCAAATATCACCTGTCCTTCTTCTATGACATCGCAGCCCAATTTGAAACACTGGATCTGGTAGAAAAGATGGAAGGCAAGCTGTTCATCCCCGCCCACGCAGAGCCCATGGAAGACATCAAACCTCTGGTGGCGGCAAACCGCAATAAGATGAACGAAATTCTGGATAAACTGGTGGAAATCTGCAAAGAACCCTTGCATTTTGAACTGATTTTGAAAAAAGTATTTGAAGTGTTCGATCTGACAATGGATCATAACCAGTATGTCCTCATCGGCAGCACCGTTCGTTCCTATCTGGCTTACCTTTCCGACCAAGGCAAGGTGGAATGTTATGTGGAAGATAACCTGCTGCTGTGGAAAACAGTGACAGAATAAGCAAAAAAGCACTTGATTCTTCAATCAGGTGCTTTTTTATTGCCAATGACCGATATAGTCATGGATCTCCTTTTCGTATTTAGCACAGACCCTGCGCATACAGGTTTCGACTGTTTTCAGATCCTCCGCCTTTCTGGTTTTCACCATCATGGCTGCATGTTCCAGATCCAGCATAATATATAGATCGCAGGGAACATCTTCCGCATACTCCGTTGCATCTTCCACCATTCCAAACGCCGGCAAGCCCTCCTGATAACAGTAACACTCCTGTTCAATAAAAGTCCATTCGTTCCCTTCTCCCAGCTGCAGTTCCAGCAAATCCTGATCCGCGCCGTTTTCTGTACATTTCACGATATAGCGTTCCGCAAACAACGCTCCTTCTCCAGCCCTGTATTTCTTGATGGCCGGCATCGGTTCCTGACCAAACCATCTTACCCACTGCAGCACATGATACCCAGCGGTCAGTTCTTCCGTAATTTCCCGAAAAACAGTACAGACTTCCTCATGAAAACTCTTTTCCGTTGCTTCGTACAGGGATAATTCATTCCCACAGGCTGTCAGATGGAAAGGAATATCATAATCCATAAATTCCACATCCTGCAGGCAAAAAGATACATAGTGGTAATGCTGTGCATCCCATTCTCTGATTTCTCTTTGCAGTTCTTTTCTCTGTTTCCGTTCTTCCTTTTTCTTTTGACGTTTCTGTTTCCATTGTGCAAACATCATCTCACCTCCTTATGAAGAACGGCAGAGACCGACCATCAGCCGACCTCCGCCGCAATTTTACAGTATGCAATTAGAAGAACAATTCCCCGGGACGATAACCCTCAGGCAGTTCTTCCTCTTCTAAGAACTGGAAGCTTTCATCCTGCAGGATCGGCAGGAAGGCTTCAAAGGGAGGTCTCGAGAATTCGGAGCCATAGCTGCTTGCGCCGAACCATGCGCCCTCTTTTGCCTTCAGATTCAGACCGCGGGCAAATTTTGTTCTGTTAGCGCAGTCATGGACAGCCACATTCCAGCCTTCTTCATCCGCCATTTTCATCAGCTTGAAGGTCAGTTCTCTGCTCCATGTGGGAGAAACATAACCATGTCTGTAAACATACATATTTTCGCCCTCATAATTCCAGATATTGTTGTTATTCAGATGCAGTTCCGCACAGTTCATGAAATCCACGCCTGTTGCCAGAATTTTATCTTTCTTTTCCATGAACGCTTCGAAATATTCAGGGGTCATGGGTGTTTCGATCCCCACATATTTGATATACTTCTTCGCTGTGGCAATGGCTTCGATGACTTTATCAGAAGCATTGGTCGCCCCCAGATTGAAACGCAGTTCATCCAGACCTGCTTCCCCCAGAGCCTTCAGATTTTCTTCCGTTGCCAGTGTGCCGTTGGTATACATATGCTGATGGATGCCCGCTTCGTGGAATTTTTTGATGACACCGTAGTATTTTTCAATTTCCATGAATGGTTCCAGATACACATAAGAAATGCCGGTGGGTTTTTCCTGTACGGAAAGCAGCAGGTCAAGGTCTCTTTCATAGAATTTTGTGCCGCCGATTTCCCACAGGCCTTCGCCGATGGGCATACAGTCTTCCAGTTCGCCGTAGTTATAGCAGAATTTACACTGGATATTGCATTTATTTGTTTTACGGATGGCTGTCAGGCCAGTCCCTGTCATGCAGGAACGGCAGCCCTTGGCAAATTTTTCTTCGGGGCCAACGAAGTATGTTCTGCCATTTACGGATTTCAGGCCTTTGATCTCCGCCATCAATTTTTCATTTCTGGCATCAATGGCATCTTCGATTTGGGCAAAGGTGGCATACACCAGCTCCATCTGCTTGGGCATCAGTTCTTCTTCCTCCGGTAACTGGGCAAAGAAGGAAAACCACATCAATGCATCTTTTTTAGAAATTTTCATATTCTTTCCTCATTTCTATTCAAAATCAGTTTTTTGCTTTATCATCCCAGTATTGACAATCATCTCTGCCGATCACTTCGGATGTAAAGGGTGTACCGTCATTTTTCTCATAATGCTTCGCTGCGCGAAGCACATATTTTGCACCAACATACACGATGGGTACGTTAAAGAACACGATCAGGATATTGCCCAAGTCGGAGAAGGCCCACAGGTTCCCCAGCTCCAAACCGGCAATATTACAAAGGATACCAAACGCCGCTACCGCCAGACCAACCATGCGCACCCCATTGATGAACTTTTTATCCTTGCGGATACGGTTGGCTGCGATTTCAGAAAAGCTGATCATCCCCAGAAGGCAGGTATAAGCAAACAGGCAGAAGCACAGGGTAATGACAAACGTCACCACCGCATTAAAAGATGTACCCGGTGTCAGCACCGCCAGAGATTCCGTAAATTTCGGCAGTTTATCCATTGCCCCCCAAGCCTCTGCATTGGGGCCATCCCAGCAGTGGGCCATAACCACCACAAAGCCGGACAATGTACAGATAATCATGGTATCCAGAAAAACACCGATGGCCGACAGCAGCCCCTGTTCACAGGGATGCTTCGCATCCGCCGCCGCTGCGGACATGGTGATGGTACCCTGACCGGCTTCGTTGGACATCAGCCCACGTTTCACGCCCTGGGCAAGAACCGTACCAAACATACCGCCAAATACGGCCTCTGGATGAAAAGCACCGCCGAATACGGCCTTGAAAAAGTAAGGAACTGTGCTGAAATTCAGAAGGATCAGAACCAGAACCGTCACTACATACAGCACCGCCATAACGGGAACCATTTTGTCCGTCCATTTTGTTACTTTCCTGATACCGCCAAACACCGCGAAAAACGTCAGCACGATCGTCACTGCCCCAACAATATAGTAAAAGGCAGAATCTGTTGCAATGGCAGTACCCGTTACAATCTCTGCCATTCTGCCCACGGAAGAAACCACGTTGAAGCCCTGAGCGGGCAGACAGCACAGTGCATACAATATGTACAGCAAAGACAGGAACACGCCCACAAAGCCTTTGTTCCCCAACAGTTTTCTGCCGTAAAACGGCAGACCGCCGACAAATTCATCCTCCTTCTTTTCCTTGAAGATCTGCGCCAGAACGGCTTCCATATAGGCAACCGCCATACCAAAGAAGGCGGAAACCCACATCCAGAATACCGCGCCGGGGCCGCCCACAGCAATGGCCCCCGTTACACCAAGGATATTCCCCGGGCCCACGCGCATGGCGGAAGAAAGAAGGAACGCCGCCAACGGAGAAATCCCCGTATCGATGGTTCTTTTTTCTGTCATAATGCCAAGGCCTTTTTTAAAACCTCTCACCTGTACAAAACCCAGACGAAAGCTGAAATACAGCCCCGACCCCAGAAGCAGAATAATGGCAAAAGAGAAATTTCCTAAAACGGGAATGCCTGCATACCATTCAAAATTCGTTGGGAAATCCCACAGAAAATCGGACAAAGGCCCGATGAAGGAGAAGATCCCGTTAATGGACTGAAATATTTCCTGCATGTATTTTTACCTACTTTCCAATCTATTTCCAAACCAGAGCCATTTACTGGCCGACAACATAAGGCTTGCTATACCATATCTTTTCAAAATCCTCTGTCTGACCCTTTAATATGCCATCCAAAAGATCACAGATATAGTCCACCTGTTCCTCCATACCGTTATCGACCGTTCTGTAAATCTGTCCGGCTCCCGTTTTTTCATTCATTTCCAGACTGTTATTGATGCCGATGATAAAGGGCGGCTCCTGTCCCTTTCTTTCATAATAATCATAAATGCCGAGAGCCATTTCATCGTTATTGCAGACAACAGCTTCCACATTTCCAATTACTTCCCGATCCAGAACTGCAAATTTTTCATACGCAAGAGCCCTTTGCCACTCTGCGGACAGATTTGCCAGCTGATTCAGGGGGATACTTTGGCTGTTTTCCAGAAAACCATTGGTACGACGCACTGCATCAAAATGGGCCGTCTCCCCTTCCACCAGCACATAGTCCAGTTTATTATTTCCGTTGCGGTCCATGGTTTCCTTCTGTTCCTTCCACGCCTTTGTGAGCATGCCCCCCTGCATGGCACCGGCAGCCTTTGCATCCGTCCCCACATACCAGATATTATCTGCAATGGACAGATCCTTTGCATAAGTCTCTCTGTTGAACAGGATCACCGGAACATCCAGCTCTGCTGTTTCGTTTAAAATGCTCGCAGCCGAAGACTGCTTCACCAGATTGATGAGCAGTACGTCAAAATTCTGGGAACACATATACTGTAGCTGCTTTTCCTGCCGTTTTAAGCTGTTTTCTGCGTCAAAGATCTCATAAAGCACTTTTTTGCCGGAAAAATCATAGGCATCGATGGAATCCTGCAGATATTCCACATAATCCCGCATAAATGTATCGTTCATGTTATAAACCGCAATGCCGATATGTGTATATTCATTTTTTTGCTGCGGCACGAACCAGGCACCGATGGTTCCCACCAATACGCCAAGCAGAACAACCCATATGAAATCATATTTCAACACTCTTCTTTTCATATCTTTCACCTATTCTACCAGCAGCGCATCGATCTCACCCGTTGCAATGGTTGCTCCATCCACCTTCTGATACTCCATACATAGATTACCCATATTTCCCGTTCGGTCATACTGCTGCACCATCTCCATGCTGCGATAGCCCTGTGCATAGGTATTTTTCAGATAAATGAAGTCTTCCGAATCCTGCACCAGTCCGTGAACCACTGCAGCAGGCACCGGAACAGCATATGTTTGTCCCTCTTTTTCTTTGAAGGTTGCTGTATACAAAAACTGTTCCTTCATCGTATCTGTAATTGCAAGCACATTGCCGTACTCATAGACCTCTTCCGTATTTACGGTCATATACAATTCCGGAGACACCAGCAAAACACCGATGGCATGATTCTTCATCTCTGCATCAATCAGCTCTGCCAATTCTTCCGATGACAGTCTTTCCCGATACCAAACATCTAAAACAATATCATGATTCATGGCGTAGTCTCGGATGCCGTCCATCACACCGGAACGGCCCTTTGTCTCCACCTGAGGCAAAACCACTGCCACCGTATTCTTTTTTTGGGCATTCGTTCTATGGGTGATCAATTGCGCCAAAGACATGGCAATTAAAAAAATCACAAACATCAGCAATAAATGCTTCCCGTTTCTACTTTTCATCTATTTCCTCCAGCTTAGGAATGGTTATCGTTGCGGTCGTTCCTTCGTCCAGTTCGCTTGTGATGGAAATACCGTATTCCTCACCGTAAATCAGCTTAATTCTTTCACTTACATTACGAACACCAATACCGGAACCACGTTTACTGGAAACCACTTTGTTATTCATGATATAATCAATCTTTTCTTCCGTCATACCAAGTCCGTTATCCACCACCTCAATATGAATGATGTCCTCTTTTTCATAGACATTGATATGGATCTCGCCATCCTCAAACATCCCTTCCATGCCATGATAAATGGCATTTTCCAGCAAAGGCTGGATGGATAATTTCGGACAAAGATACTTCAGCAATGCCGGATCGGCATGGACACAAAACTCAAATTTATCCTTAAATCGGATATTCTGAATCGCAAGATAGCTGGTGGCATGTTCCAGTTCTTTTTCCAGAGGAATCATATCTTTCCCCTGGCTCAAGGAAGTACGGAAAAATTTTGCCAGAAGAGAAACCATCTGCTCCGCACCCTTATATTCTCCACTCTGGATCATCCAAATGATGGAATCCAGCGTATTATACAGGAAATGGGGATTGATCTGAGACTGCAGGAGCTTCTTTTCCATTTTTCTTTTTTCTGTCTCATTTTCCCGAATCTCATCCATCTGTTTTTGCAGCCTGTCCGCCATGCGGTTAAACTGTTCACTCAGCACTTTCAGCTCACCGATCCCGTCTTCGCTGGCCTTCACCTGATAATTGCCTTTCCCGAATTCTTTCATGGTACGCATCAGCTGATATACCGGATCTGTAATATTGCGGAACAGCAGAACATCCAATACAATCAGCGCGATTCCCACCAAAAGCAGCATCAGCCATGCCATATAATAAATGCTCACATTTTCCGCCCGAATATTTGCCAGAGAATTTACAACAATGATCTTCCAGCCGGTATACCCGATCTGTTGTTTTTCGATCACCCATTTGGCATCTTCATATACCTTGACCAGATAATTATCACATTCCTCCAAAAATTCCATCGTCTTTTCTTCATACAAATCCGACTGGATCGCCTTCATAAAGGGATGATAAATCAGCTGATTGTTTTCATCCAGCAAATAGCAGTATTCCGTTCTTTTGTTCTGATACTCATTTAAAATCGTTTCCACCGGGTCCGTATAATACTGCACCCGCAGCACACCGGATTTCATGATCCCCTGATCCACATACTCTATATGGCGGCTGACGGGAAAAGCATATTTCATCACATCCGCAAAAACAAGCTCTTTGGAACCGAAATACACAATCTCAATGGAATCCTTGGCCTGCACAAACCAATTGGCACCCATTGCCGGCATATCAGACATTTTTTCAGAATGCCAGATACAGTTTCCGTTTACATCGTACACCCCGATGCCATGAATGCGATCCGGCGCATCCCTGATCACATCCTTCAGGGAATCCGAAAAGGCGTCACTCTGAAAATCATGGCTCCTAATATTTTGATAATACATCGCATTTGTAAAATCACTGATTTCTTCAATTTCTCTTTCGATCCCCTGTGCAAGGGAATTCTTCTGTTTGCCGATCTCCCCAACGGCTTCTTCCACAAAATAACCGGAAAGGAAATGGGAAAACATCACCATACAGCTAATCATACACAGTATGATGGAAATTGACATGACCAGCGGAAACAAGATGCGAATACTCAGCTTTTTATTGCCCATTTTTTGTTTCCTCAAGTTTTCTATATTTTACAGGAGAAACCCCGCAGTTTTTCTTAAATACATAGCTAAAATAATTGGGTTCCGGATAGCCCACCATTTCACCGATTACATGGCTTTTATAATCCGTTTTGTCCAGCAGCTTTTTTGCTTCCTCCATCCTTCGGTTGATCAGATAATTCAAGAAGGTCAAGCCCGTTTCCTGTTTGAATACTTTGGAGAAAAAGGAGGAACTGACATGCAGCTCTCTGCATACCGTTTCCACCGACAGGGCCGGATCTCTGAAATGCTCCTCAACGATTTTCTTCGCATTTTCTGCCAGAATCACATTGTTATCCACCTGCTTTTTCTGAATCAGCACCCGCACCTTCTGGCAGTACTCCATCAGCCAGTTATCCAGTTCTTCTCCCGTATTCAGCGACAGGATCTTCACCGCCATCTTCTTGGAATCTACAAATTCCTCCGCAAAGGTGATCTGATATTTTTTATACAGACGGGAAATGGTAAATAAAATCTCCAGAATCACAATCTGATATTCATTCAGCGTATAATGGGCAGACTGCAGCTTGCGCAGCAGATTTTCCACCTCTTCTTTTAATTCCTCCTCCGAACAATGAGTAAGAATCTTTTCCAGAGCTTCCACCTCAACAAACCAGTCATTTTCTTCTTTTTGCAAAGGCAAAACGTCTTTGTAGTAGGTATAGCATTCTTCTTTGATCACCAGATTATAATCCAGAGCCTCTAAAGACTGGGAATACAAGGAAGGCAGCGTCTCTATGCTTCTGCCGCAGGAACTGATCCCACAGGAAATCCCCACATGAAAAATACGCTCGATCATAACAGAGGCTTCTTCTATACTTCTTGTGATCCGTTCAATATCATGTTTTCTGTTATTGCATAGCAAAAACACCTCTTTGTCGATCATACCAAATTCATGCACCGTGGCGATCTTTTCAAAGGTCTCCTGAATCATTTCCTTGATAGACAATGCGGATAATACGTCTTCCAAAGCATTTTCCCGTATTTTCACAGTAACAATATAAAAGGCATCATATCCAAAATTCAATTTCAGATTTCTGATCTGCTGTTCCCGATAATGTTCTTCCATGGGCTCGGTCACAAGCTGTGAAAAGAACTGCTGTCTTAACAGCGGCAGGCTGGCCGCATAAACATTTTCCAGACGAACACGGTTCACCTTTTCGTCATATTCCTTTTCCAGTTCCTGGTGCATATTGGCCAGCAGCTTTTTCATCTCATCGTAATTGATCGGCTTCATGATATATTCTGAAACACCATAGCTGATGGCCATTCTAGCATACTCGAAATCATCCCAGCCGGAGAACAGAATGATCTTGGTATTCATATAAGTATCATGGATCGCTTTAGCCAGCTCCAGTCCATCCATAAAGGGCATCTTAATATCACTGATTAAAAGATCCGGATGATAGTCTTCGATCAGCTCCAGTGCTTCTTTCCCATTCTGAGCTGTACCGACGACCTCAAAACCCAGTTCTTCCCAATCAATGCCTTTTTTCATACCAAACAAGATCTGCTGCTCATCATCAACCAAAATAATGCTAAATGTTCTCATCTATATCACCTGCAAACTTCTGCGCTTTCCTTCGAAAAATAACGAAAATAAAATTTCTCTTTTTAAATTGTAACATCAAACACCCTTTTATGAAATCCTTTTTCGTTGTCATACAGATGATTTTTTCCGTAATTTACACAGAAAAAGCTTTTTCCGGCCTTTCAGGACATATTTTGACCCTCTTTTCAGTAATATTTCCCATTTTCCCAAAAAAAGACTGAGAAAAAAGTTTCTAATTTCCGCATCAAACTTTTTTCTCAGCCTATGATATGAAAATACTATTTAAACAATAAGTAAGGAGAAGTTATGAATCTTTCTATCAGATTACCTGATAACCGCCTACAGAACGGATATTCAGGATGTAGCAGCAGCCTTCACCAAACAGGGATTCCATACCTTCCTGGTATTCCGCAACCAGATCATTGGGTACGAACGCCTGAATTGTGCCCGCAAAGCCACCGCCGTGAACTCTGAAGGAACCTCTTTCTTCCAGAATTCTTTTACTTACCATCAGACCCAGAGGGATACCCTGTTCTGCAGGTTTTTTTGTAGAATACAGATTCTGCAGCAGTTCTGCAGAGGATCTGCCGGAAATACGAACCAGTCTCAGGAATTTTTCAAAGTCTTTTGCATCCAGCGCTTTTACTTCTTCCATAACTCTCGCATTATCCCCATAGAAATGTGCAGCTCTCAGAATAGCTCTGTCTGTGCATACAGCTCTCAGTGTTGCCAGAGAGCTGAAGAATCTTTCTTCTTCCACTTCTCTCAGCACTTTTTTGCCAAACTGTGCTGCCACAAATTTCATTTCGGAAGGAACAGATACATAATCATCTGTCAGATCTGCATGGCTGCCTTTTGTATCTGTGATGATCAGTTTCAGGTTGCCTTCTTCAAAATCACATTCATGTTTTTCAATGATGGGATTCATGGTATCTTCAAAGTCGATGAATACGAAGCCGCCTACGGAAGAAACCATCTGATCCATCAGACCACATTCTTTACCAAAATATTTGTTTTCTGCAAACTGACCCATTTTCGCAATTTTCACTGCGCCGGCTTTGCCTTCGTTGTAGTGTCTGTCGATGATGTTACCGATCAGTACTTCAAATGCTGCAGAGGAAGACAAGCCACTGCCGGACAGTACGTCGGATGTCACAAAAGCATTGAAGCCGCCAACTTTTACGCCCATATCGGCAAACTGTGCAACCATACCTCTGATCAGGGCACCTGTTGTGCCTTTTTCTTCGGGATGAATATGCAGGTTATCCAGTTCGATATGTTCCAGCTCATAGCCTGCAGACTGCAGACGGATAATGTTCTCTTCGTGGAAGGATACGATTGCAATCGCATCCAGATTAACTGCTGCAGCCAGCACACAGCCATGCTGATGGTCTGTGTGGTTGCCGCATACTTCTGTTCTGCCGGGTGCGGAGAAAACGGAAATTTCTTCGCTGCCGGGGAACAATGTTTCGAAATTTTTCACTGCCTGGATATAACGCTCTTTCTGCGCCTGGATCATTTTTTCATTTTTACCATACAGTTTTACAAAAGTATCATCTAATTTACCGGAGATGATTGCTGTGATCAATTCCTTGCTATTCATAAAATTACCTCTTTCTTATTCAGGCTGTTCTGTAGGTTCTGTGCCTGTAATTTTTGCAACGACTTTCTTCATGAAGCTTTCGTCCAGTTTATATCTCTTGTGGAATACCAGATATGCCAGGCCAATACCAACGATGGGAACCAGACACATCAGTACACGAATAGAATTCTGTGTTGCCAGGGACTGTACTGTGTTGGGAACATAGTCTGTCAGTTCCAGTACATAACCGATGGACAGTGCTGTCAGAGCGGATGTAAATTTAACAGTCAGTGTCTGCAGGGAGAATACAACGCCTTCGTTTCTTTTACCCATTGTATATTCGCCGTAGTCTACGACGTCTGCCAGGAATACTGTTGCGCAGCCCAGTTCCAGACCTGTACCCAGTTTTACGATGATACCTGCGATTGCAGTCAGAACGATGTTTGTAGGGCAAACGATACCAACAACCAGCAGCAGAATCAGGCCGATGGGAGGCAGTGCGCAGGACAGGAAGAATGCATTCTTTCTGGACAGCATTTTTGTAACCTTAGGGAACAGCACCAGACCTGCCAGTTCAGCAACGGAAGCACTAATCATGAATGCAGACAGCATGCCGGCATTATTACATACATAGTTGAAATAGTATGTTGCAACACCCATGATGAACTGTGTACCAACATTGTACAGCAGGATCAGCAATACTGCCCATCTCAGCTGATCATTTCTTTTGATTACTGTAAAAATATCTTTAAATTTCAGTCTGTCTTTCTTTTCTACATCCTGCTGTACTTTAGGCAGGTTTACAACACAAACGCCGATTGTGAAAATAAATG
>CALFPN010000042.1 GCA_937919015.1 uncultured Clostridia bacterium | reverse complement strand
AATATACCTCTCACGGATATTTTAAGCTGACTCAAGCATACGGCATAACTCCGTCTATGTCAAGAAAGGGTAATCCCTATGATAATGCACTTGCTGAAAATTTCTTTTCTATACTAAAAACAGAGTGTATCTACAGAACGAAACTGAATAATTTCGAAGAAGCGCGTAATGTTATTGATGAGTACATATATTTTTACAATTATCAAAGAATTCAGACAAAAACAAAACTGACACCGATGGAATTACGATGCCAGTTTGTAAATGGTTAATTTAGTTCTACAAAAGTCTTTTTTTGTGCTGTCCGAACAAAATGGTTCGGTTCAGTAAATACCACGCCTTTTTGAGTGCTTTACGTTATTAGTAAGCTCTGCCCCAGTAAACCATGTGTTTCGCAGGTTTACCGCAGCATACGCATACGTCGGAGAGTTCTTCCTGTTCAAAAGGAATACATCTGCTGGTTGCAGCTGTTTTTTCTTTGATTTCGTCTTCGCAAGCCTGATCGCCGCACCACATTGCTTTGATGAAGCCGGGTGTTTCATTGATTGTCTTGTCGAATTCTTCCATGTTTTTCGCAATGTATGTTCTGGAATCTCTGTGTTCCATTGCTTTTTTCAGCAGGTTAGCCTGAATTTCTTCCAGCAGTGCGGGGATCTTTGTTTCCAGTTCATCCAGAGAAACGAAGATCTTTTCACCTGTATCACGTCTTGCCAGTACACACTGGTTCTGTTCGATATCTTTGGGGCCGATTTCCAGACGTACGGGAACGCCCTTCATTTCGTATTCAGAGAATTTCCAGCCGGGTGTTTTGTCGGAATCATCCAGTTTTACGCGGCAGATGTTTGCCAGCTTCTGCTTCAGTTCGCCTGCTTTTTCCAGAACGCCTTCTTTTTTCTGCATGATAGGAACGATCACAACCTGTGTAGGAGCAATTCTGGGAGGCAGAACCAGACCGCTGTTGTCGCCGTGAACCATGATCACAGCACCGATCAGTCTTGTTGTCATACCCCAGCTTGTCTGGTGAACATACTGCAGTTTGTTTTCTTTATCGGAGTACTGGATGCCGAAAGCTTTTGCGAAGCCATCGCCGAAGTTATGGGATGTACCGGACTGCAGAGCTTTACCATCATGCATCAGGGATTCGATGGTGAATGTGTGAGCTGCACCGGCAAATCTTTCTTTTTCTGTTTTTTCGCCTTTGACTACGGGGATCGCCAGTACTTCATGGCAGAAATCAGAATATACATTCAGCATCTGGATGGTTCTTTCCTGTGCTTCTTCTGCTGTTGCGTGGGCTGTATGGCCTTCCTGCCACAGGAATTCCATGGATCTCAGGAAAGGACGAGTTGTTTTTTCCCAACGAACAACGGAGCACCACTGATTGTACAGTTTAGGCAGGTCTCTGTGGGACTGGATGATGTTTGCGTAATGTTCACAGAACAGTGTTTCGGAAGTAGGACGTACACACATACGTTCTTCCAGTTTTTTGTCACCGCCGTGCGTTACCCAAGCTACTTCTGGTGCAAAACCTTCTACATGGTCTTTTTCTTTCTGCAGCAGGCTTTCAGGAATGAACATGGGCATATAAACGTTTTCAACACCTGTTTCTTTGAAACGAGCATCCAGATCTTTCTGGATCAGTTCCCAGATTGCATAGCCATAGGGACGAATTACCATGCAGCCTTTGATGCTGGAGTATTCTACCAGTTCAGCTTTTTTTACAACGTCAGTATACCACTGGGGAAAATCCACTTCCATGTCTGTAATGGATTCTACAAATTTTTTATCTTTTGCCATTTTTGTTTCCTCCTTTGGAATGATATTTTTACAGGTGAATGGGCGTAAAAAAAGACCTCTGTTCCCAAACGCAAGGGACCAAGGTCATTCGGCGGTGCCACCCTTATTGATAATCAATGGTTTTAATTATCCTCTCCAAATCGTTAACGCCGAATCTACGCCGCATTTTCCCTGCGGAACTCAAGGGGCAGGTTCAAAAAGGTTTGCCGAGGCTCGCATCAACCGCCTGTTTTCTGGAGACAAAGTGACTTTTCTACTATTCCCTGTCATTGTTTTTCACATCTGTTATGATAACCCGAAAAAGGCTGTACTGTCAAGGTGAAAGGGGAGAAAAGGGAAAGAAAATCTTAAGAAAGTCTTAGGATTTTTGTTACGGTGCTGTAACCTTGGAGTGGTATGATGGGAGAAAGGAAAAGTTGGGAGAAAAAGGGACAATGACCAGAAGGAGGAAGGGTATGAAACGGTTTTTGGCAATGGTTCTGGCAATGGCGATGATGGGAACAACGGCCTATGGGGCGGAGGAAAGAGAAACGGCACTGGCAAAACCTATGACGACAGGTGTATATTTCGACGGAACCCGCACAGTGATGGAATATTACAATGTCAATGGATATAGTTATTTTGGTCTTCGGGATATTGCAAAACCAATAACAAAATATATTGATAAACAGATGCATCACTTTGGTGTCATTTATAATAATGAAGAAAAAAGTATTGATATCCTGAGAGGTATGGATTATAAACCAATTGAGGAGACGGAAAAACAACGCTTTGATTCTGAAGAAAAAACGGCTGTGCTGGCAAATACACAGCTGAAAGTAAATGGGGCGAAACTGCCGATGGGTTATATGGAAGGATATGTGATTGACGGATATACCTATTTTAAACTGAGGGATTTAGCAGAATTGCTTAGTTTGGATGTGGAATGGTGTGAAGTGGAAAAGTCCATTTCTTTGATAGGCGAACAACCTAGAGAACCAATTTACGATGAAAATGGAAATCGAGTTATTTTCAGGAAACCAGTTATTTATTTGTATCCCGAAGAAACCACAGACATTTCTGTTAAAGTGGATTGCGATTTGACTGTAACATATCCCAACTACAACGAAGGCTGGAAGGTAACTGCCGAACCCGACGGCACGTTGACCAACCATGCGGACGGCAGAGAGTATTCCTATTTGTTCTGGGAAGGGGAAGGCTATGGTGAAATGGACTTTTCTGAAGGCTTTGTGGTAAAAGGCGAAGATACGGTTTCCTTCCTGCAGGACAAACTTTCCGAAATGGGTATGACACCCAGAGAATATAACGAATTCATCGTTTACTGGCTGCCTTATATGCAGGATAATGCTTATAATCTGATTTCCTTCCAGTGGGAAAACTATGATGCATCCGCAAAACTGAACATCACTCCCGAACCGGATAATATGCTCCGTGTGTTTATGGCGTTCAAAGCCATTGAGGAACCTATGGATGTGCCCGAACAGAAGCTGCCCGTACTGGAAAGGGATGGCTTTACCGTTGTAGAATGGGGCGGCACAGAGGTGAAGTGAGAATCGTAAGAAATTCTTAATGGTTTTAAAAGTTTTATATTGGTATAATGATTTCGTAAGTTATGGAAACTTATGGGAGACTTAAAAATGTAAGGAGGAAAAGGAAATGAAGAGATTTTTTACAGTGGTGCTGGCAATGGCGATGATGGGGACAACGGCTTTTGGTGCTGAAGAGAAAGATTTCACAAAAGCCAAACCAGTAGAGCAGAAAATTGAATTGGATGATTATAACGTTGAAATGAAGGGGTATAACATCAACGGATATAATTATATGCGTCTGCGTGATGTTGCTAAAGCTATGACAGATAAAGCGAATGTCGATGATTATAACTTTGATATTATCTATAATCAGGAAACAAATTCTGTTTATTTGGAAACGGGACGTGACTATAAGGAAACAGAAGAAGGCAAAAAATTCAGAATTCATCCAGCGTTAAAAAATGCTGTTCGGTCTGATGCAACAGTATATTTGAATGGAGTGGAACTGACAGATGTCATGGAAGGTTATGTAATTGATGGATATACCTATTATAAATTAAGAGACTTGGGAAAAGCAATTGGTTTTCAGGTGAATTGGTTGGAATCTGCGCAAAAGGTTAGAATTGAAACAAGAAATACGCCCAGATAAATGAGAAACCATTCATTTTTCTTAGAAGAAGATGCATTGACACCTGTCTTGAAAGAAAATTTCTGCTATGGTAGAATCAATTCACTAAGTAAATTTTACTATAGCAGAAAGGAAGAACGAAGATGAAAAAGATTTTGATCGTTGTAGATATGCAGAATGACTTTATCGACGGTTCTCTGGGCACACCCGAAGCGGAAGCCATCGTGGATCACGTAGTCGCAAAAATGGGCGAATACACAAAAGACTGTATCTATGTTACCAGAGACACCCATCAGGATGATTACCTGATGACCCAGGAAGGCGAAAAACTGCCCGTTGCCCATTGCATCGAAGGCACCCACGGCTGGGAAATCCATGATAAGGTAAAAGCAGCCATGGGCAGTGCCGTTGTCATGAATAAGCCCACCTTCGGTTCTTTGCAGCTGGCAGATATGATGGTGATGGAATTCATGGGCCATGAATTGTCTGAATGTGAAATCGAACTGGTTGGCCTTTGCACAGATATCTGCGTCGTTTCCAACGCCCTGATCTTGAAAGCAAGACTGCCTGAAGTGAAGATCAGCGTGGATGCATCCTGCTGTGCAGGTGTGACCCCCGAAAGCCACGAAGCAGCCCTGAAAACAATGCAGGCTTGTCAGATTGAAGTGAAATAAGGTGAAATCATGAGAGATGAAAGACTGGAAAAACTGGCGGATGTGCTGGTGAATTATTCCACAAAAGTAAAAAAGGGTGACCGCGTTGCCATTTCCGCGGAGGATGGGGCTCTGCCTTTCATCAAAGCGGTGGCAAGAGCAGCAGTAAAGGCCGGCGCATTGGTGGATTACTATGTGGATATGCCTGATGTGGATGCGGAAATTTTGAAAAACGGCACAGAAGAGCAGTATGCCCGTGAAAATATCCGTTTTGGTGCCTGTGCGAAAAGTGATGTCTGGATCAGTGCATGGGGCAGTGAGAATACAAAGACCATGCAGTCCATCAACGGGGAAAGACTGAAACAGAAACGTCTGGCCAATAAAGATAACAGAAAAATCTATTCTGAACGTATGGGCACTGGAGAACTGCGCTGGTGCGGCACCCAGTTTCCAACCAACGGCGATGCCCAGAATGCAGGCATGAGTCTGGAGGAATACGAAGACTTCGTCTATGCGGCAGGATATCTGTATGAAGCCGATCCCGTTGCAAAATGGGAAGAAATGGCGGCATGGCAGGAAAAATGGGTTAAGTATCTGGATGGGAAAAAGGAACTGCATATCCTTTCCAAAGATACGGATATCAAGGTGAATGTTTCCGGCAGAAAATGGATCAACTGCTGCGGCGATGCTAATTTCCCCGATGGCGAAATTTTTACTTCTCCCGTGGAAGATGGTATCGACGGGTACATTACATTTTCTTATCCTTCCATTATGAACGGCAACGAATTTTATGAAGTGCGCCTAATGGTGGAAAAGGGCAGAATTACGGATGTTTCCTGCAAAAATGGGGAAATGCTGGATACACTTCTTTCTTATATCGATACAGATGCCGGCTCCCGCTATTTCGGCGAGGTTGCCATCGGCACCAACTACGGCATCCAGCGTCATACGAAGAATATCCTCTTTGATGAAAAGATCGGCGGCTCCATGCACATGGCTATTGGTGAGGCTTTTCAGGAAGCAGGCGGGAAAAACGAATCTGCCATCCATTGGGATATGATCAATGATATGACAAAAGAGGGCAGAATCTATGCTGACGGAGAGTTATTTTACGAAAATGGCAGATTCAAGGAAGAACTTCTGAAAATATAACGATAGTTTGTTTGATTTAATAAATACTTAAGAAATCAGATTTTACAGGAAAGAAACGAAAAACAAGAATTATGTGAACTTTAAGGCGGGGGAAAATGGATTCTCCGCCTTTTTTTGTAGAAAAATGAAAGAAAATTATGCAAACCGGTTAAAAAAGGCGTTGACAAATTTATTACTCTTTTGTATACTAATTGTAACAGATTTGTAACAAATTCAATAGAACGATTGAAATAAGTTTGGAGGAGAATCCAATGGTTTTTAGAAAAGCGATCAAACAAGTATGCCTGACCGCTCTTTTTGCTGCTTTAGGCACAGTCACAGTAATGGCTGCAGACGCAGGACAAGCTTCCGGCACAAACGTAAATGTGCGTGCAGCAGCGAGTACGGGTGCAGACGTGCTGGGTAAGATCAATAAAGGTACAGAATTTGAAATTCTGGATAAAGATGGCAGTTGGTTTGAAATTTCCTATAAGGGAAACAACGGCTTTGTATCCAAAGATTATTTTGAAGTAACAAAAGCGGACGCAACCATCGATGGTTCCAGCGTAAACTGCAGAGAAAAGGCTTCCACATCTGCAAGTTCTTTGGGCAAATTCGCTGAGGGTGATTATGTATGCGTAACAGGTCAGAATGACAACTGGTACCGCATTTCCTATAAAGGCGGCTCTGCTTATGTGAGCAAAGATTATGTAGATGGCGATTATGTGAAATATACAGCAAAAATTGCAAACGAAGCTAATGTAGAATCCAAAGTAACTGCATATGGTGTTGTAACTGCGGATGGCGGTCTGAAGCTGAGAAAAGAAGCATCTCTGAATTCTACTGTACTGAATGTTTTGCCGAAAGGTACAGAAGTCAACGTAGACAGAGTCGGTCAGGAATGGGTAAGAGTGGTTACTGACGGCGGCCAGAAGGGGTATGTCAGCGCAGATTATCTTTCTGTCAGAGAAGGTGTGAGAACAACACGTTCCGCAGGTTCCGGCAAAGGTGCTGAAGTGGTTGCATACGGCAAACAGTTCATTGGTACGCCCTATGTTTGGGGCGGCACAAACCTGAGAACCGGCGTTGACTGTTCCGGTTTTGTATATTCTGTATATAAGAATTTTGGAATTACACTGAACAGAAGTTCTGCATCTATGGCAGGTAACGGCGTAGAAGTTTCCAAGTCCAGTCTGCAGGCAGGCGATCTGGTATTCTTTAACACCGGCGGTGACAGCAAAATCTCTCATGTTGGCATTTACTGCGGTGATGGTACATATGTACATTCTACAGACGGGAAAGGCAATGGCGTAACAGTCACAGATCTAAACAGTGGCTACAGCGCAAAAACATATGTGACAGCAAGACGTGTGTTAAGATAACAATTTCATCGTAAAAAATAAGCCCCCTTGCATTGGCAAGGGGGTTCTTTTCGTTACATCAACGTAGGTCAGCGGATGGCTTCGCAGATCAGTCGGCCCATTTCTTTTGTGCCGACTTCTTTTGTGCCTTCGCTGAAAATATCAGCTGTTCGATAGCCTGCATCCAGCACTTTTGTGACGGCTTCTTCAATAGCTTGGGATTCTTTTACTAAGCCAAAGGAGAATTTCAGCATCATTGCTGCAGAAAGGATAGTCGCAATGGGGTTTGCCATATCTCTGCCGGCAATATCGGGAGCGGAACCGTGGATGGGTTCATACATACCGAAGGCACCATCTGCCAGACTGGCGGAGGGCAGCATGCCGATAGAACCTGTGATCTGGCTGGCTTCGTCGGAGATGATGTCACCGAAGATATTGGAGGTGACGATGACGTCAAAATGTTTGGGGTTTCTTACCAGCTGCATGGCTGCGTTATCTACATACATATGATCCAGTTCCACTTCGGGGTAATCCTTTGCCACCTCTGTCACGGTTTTTCTCCAGAGCTTGCTGCTTTCCAGCACGTTTGCCTTATCAATGCTGGTGACGTGTTTGCTGCGCTTCATAGCAGCTTCAAAGGCCTGTACGGCAATACGTTTTACTTCAAATTCACTGTAGGCTTCTTCGTCATAGGCTTCCAGACCATATTTCCCGGTTCTGGTGCCGCGTTTACCGAAATAAATGCCGCCTGTCAGTTCACGAACAACGAGGATGTCCAGACTGTCACCGATGATTTCTTTTTTGATGGGGCTGGCTGCACTCAAAGCCTTATGAATGATGGCAGGACGCAGGTTTGCATACAAGCCGAGAGAACTTCTCAATTTCAGCAGGGCACCTGCTTCGGGACGCAGGTTTGCGGGCAGATGATCCCATTTGGGGCCGCCCACAGCCCCTAACAGGATAGCATCGCTGTTTTTGCATGCTTCCAGGGTTTCATCGGGCAGAGGCTCGCCGTATGCGTCATAGGCGCAGCCGCCTGCTAATTTTTCGTTGAAATGGAAGCTGTGCCCGTATTTTTCGCCGATACAGGTCAATACGCCCATAGCCTCCGTGACGACATCGGGGCCGATGCCGTCTCCTTTTAATACTGCAATGTTATAGGTTCCCATTTTTTCTCACCTTATCTTTCGATTTTTTCTTTTGTATATGTGACTAAACCACCGGCAGCCATGATCTTCTGCATGAAAGTGGGGAAGGGTTCTGCCTGATAGGTCTTGTTTTTTGTTTCGTTTGTAATGATACCTGTGTTGAAATCCACAGATACAATATTCCCTGCATCGATATCGTTGGCTGCTTCTTCGCATTCCAGAATGGGCAGGCCGATGTTGATGGCATTTCTGTAGAAAATGCGGGCAAACGTAGAGGCGATGACACAGGAGATCCCTGCACATTTGATGGCCAGAGGTGCGTGTTCACGGGAGGAACCGCAGCCAAAGTTTTTGGTTGCCACCATAATGTCGCCTGCGGTTACGTTGTTTACAAAATCTGCATCGATATCGATCATGCAGTATTTTGCCAGTTCTTCGCCGCTGGATACATTCAGATATCTTGCGGGGATGATAACGTCTGTGTCTACGTTATCGCCATATTTGAATACTTTACCTTTTACTGTTTCCATTTTTTCATCCCTCCTGCGATTTCTTCGGGGTCTGCGATGCGCCCTGCAATAGCGGAAGCCGCTGCAACAGCGGGGCTTGCCAGATATACTTCACTTTCCGTATGACCCATTCTGCCGACAAAGTTTCTGTTTGTTGTAGAAACACAACGTTCGCCTGCTGCCAGAATACCCATGTGGCCACCCAGACAGGGGCCGCAGGTAGGGGTGCTGAAGATGGCACCGGCTTTTACGATGTCTTCCGCATAGCCCAGTCGGATACAGTCCAGATAAATCTGCTGTGTGGCGGGGATGACGATGGTACGAACCTTGGGATGTACCTGTTTGCCTCTTAACATATCCGCTGCGATTTTCATGTCGTTCAGTCTGCCGTTGGTGCAGGAACCGATCACCACCTGATCGATGACAACTTCTCCTGCTTCATCGATGGTTTTTGTGTTTTCGGGCAGATGCGGGAAGGCAACTGTGGGTCTTAATGCGCTCAGATCGATGGTATAAACTTCATCATATTCCGCATCTGCGTCTGCTTCATATACAATAGGTTCTTTTGCAGAATGTTCCTTTACATATGCCATTGTTTTTTCATCAACGGGAAAGATGCCGTTCTTTGCGCCGGCTTCGATGGCCATATTCGCCATGGAGAAACGGTCATCCATAGTCAGATATTGGATACCGTCACCGACAAATTCCATACTGCGGTACAGGGCACCATCTACGCCGATCATACCGATGATATGCAGGATGATATCTTTCCCGCTGACCCATTTTGCAGGTTTGCCTGTCAGCACGAATTTGATGGCACTGGGTACTTTGAACCATGCTTCGCCGGTGGCCATACCGATGGCCATGTCTGTGCTGCCGATCCCTGTGGAGAAGGCACCCAATGCCCCGTAAGTACAGGTATGGGAATCGGCACCGATGATGACCTGTCCGGGCACAACGATGCCTTTTTCCGGCAGAAGGGCATGTTCAATGCCCATCTGACCTACGTCAAAAAAGTTCTTTACTTCCATATCATAAGCGAAGGTGCGGCAGGCTTTGCACTGTTCTGCTGCTTTGATGTCTTTGTTGGGAGTGAAGTGATCCAGAACGATGACCACCTTTTCCTTATCAAAAACTTCCTTCGCGCCTGTTTTCTTAAATTCCTTCAGAGCAACGGCTGTGGTGATGTCGTTGCCCATGACAACGTCCAGTTTTGCCTGAATCAGCTGTCCTGCTTTTACGCTTTCCATCCCTGCGTGGGCCGCAAGGATTTTTTGTGTCATTGTCATTCCCATGGTGATTTTCCCCCTTATTTATGCGATGATCTTGTTGGTTGTGCTGATGACGGCGCGCAGACCGGATTTTGTGATGTTGCTGGATGTGCCTGCGCCGAAATACATGCCGCCGTTGCTGTCAGCAATCTGGATATAGGAGATTGCTCTGGATTTTGTGCCGTGGGACATGGAATGTTCACGGTAATCCACAACTTCCATAGAGATATTGAATTTTTCTTCGATGGCGCGGCACAGAGCAGAAATGATACCGTTGCCTTCGCCGGTAATGGTGATAGGTTCGCCTTTGAAGTTGCATTTTGCTTCGATGGCAACATCTTCATGGTTGGTGCGGACGATTTCTTTATAGCTTACCAGTTCCAGAGGTGCTCTGCCATCTACATAATGCTCTACGAAGGCTTCGTAAATATCCGCAGGTGTCAGATCTTTATGACGCTTGTCGCTCATGCTTGTTGTAATTGTACTGAAATCCTGTTGGAATGCTTTGGGCAGGAACAGACCATAATTCTGTTCCAGAATAAAGGCTACGCCGCCTTTGCCGCTCTGGCTGTTGATACGGACGATGGGGTCGTAGTTTCTGCCAACATCCATGGGGTCGATAGGCAGATAAGGGACTTCCCATCTGTCGGGATGTTTCTTCATGGCTTCCATGCCTTTTCTGATGGCATCCTGATGAGAGCCGGAGAAGGCAGTATAAACCAGAGAGCCTGCATAGGGGTGTCTGGGGGAAATGGACATTCTGGTGGATGTTTCATAAATTTCGACAGCTTTGTCGATCTGTGTGAAATCCAGTTCAGGGTCGATGCCCTGAGAAAAGATATTCATGGCCACGTTCATGATATCTGTATTGCCTGTTCTTTCGCCGTTGCCAAACAGTGTGCCTTCCACACGGTCGGCTCCTGCCAGAATCGCCAGTTCTGTTGCCGCAACCGCTGTGCCCCGGTCGTTATGGGCATGCAGGCTGACATGGATGCTGTCTCTGTATTTCAGGTTTTCGCAGCAGTATTCGATCTGGTCTGCGTAAACGTTGGGGGTTGCCATTTCTACGGTAGAAGGCAGGTTGATGATGGCTTTATGGTTGGGTGTGGGTTTCCATACATCCAGAACAGCATTGCAGATCTCAACGGCAAAGGGCATTTCTGTGCCTGTAAAGCTTTCGGGAGAATATTCGAAGAAGAATTCTGTTTCAGGCATTTTTGTCGCTTCTTCCAATATCAACTCTGCCCCCGCCACTGCCAGATCGATGGTTTCCTGCATAGAATTGCCGAAAACCACATCTCTTTGCAGGGTGGAAGTGGAATTATACAGATGAACGATGGCTTTTTTGGCACCCTTTAAGGATTCAAATGTTTTTTTGATGATATGGGGTCTGCTCTGGGTCAGCACCTGAACGACGACATCGTCGGGGATCAGGTTGTTTTCGATTAGACATCTTGCAAATTCAAATTCTGTATCACTGGCTGCGGGGAAGCCGATTTCGATTTCCTTGAAGCCTGTTTCAACCAGAAACTGGAAGAAAGTCAGTTTTTCCTGCAGATTCATGGGGATTTCCAGAGATTGATTGCCGTCGCGCATATCTACACTGCACCAGATTGGTGCTTTTGTGATCGTGTTGTTTGGCCATTTTCTGTTTGGCATATCCATGGGGGGATAGGGTCTGTATTTTTTGTAATTCATCATTTGTTTGTCCTCCTTGGCTTGTCATTTGTCTTTTTGAGGGTTCTCTTTTGTAAAAAAAAGACCTTTCATCTCTGTTATTAAGAGACGAAAGGTCGTAAACTTCCGCGGTACCACTCTCATTCATCCCCAAAAGGGGATACACTTCATGCAATACGGGCAAAAAATGCCGATATTCTGTCAGGGTAACGGTCGACTGCCGGTTCTACCTACTATCATTTTTATCTTTCAGCGAACCACTCAGAGGCCAGTTCAAATATCCTTTGCTGCCTGCTCACACCGACCGCAGGCTCTCTGAAAACATTTGGATGTTCTACTATTCCTCTTCATAGTGTTTTATCTTTTGTATCGTAATGAAAACAATTTAAACACAGGATTGTATTTTTGTCAATACAATTTTTGGGAAATTTTAAAAATAAGAAACAGAAAAGAAAATGGAAATTTCATTGTCGGTTTCTATGCTTTTGTGGTATAATTCAATGATAAGATATGCGAGGTATGCATATTTCAATCTCCAAAAAAACAGGAGGGTATCAAGAATGAAAATGAAAAAACAGCTTGCGTCCCTGTTTGCGTGCAGTCTGCTGCTGGCAGCTGCCCCCGGGAAAGCAATGGCATATGAAACACCGGAACTCCTTCGTGTAGGTCTGGAATCTGTCTGTAAAAATGCTTCCTCTGCCACCATCGGTGTATGGGATCTGTATGTAGGCATGGTCTGGGAGGATGCATTTGAAGAAGGCGGCATGATTACATCTAATGGTACGTTTACAGCAAAACCTGCTGTGGGCGAATATGTAATGGTCGAAAGCGAAATGGATCTGGATGAAGCCGTTGACTTGGCAAAATCTCTGACCAATATGGGATATGATGCTTATGCACATTATCTGAGGGATCAGGAATGGACGGTTGCAGTAAAAGGTGCTTCCCGTGCGGAAGTAGAAGAGGCATCCGGAGAAAATGCGTCCAAAAAATCTTTTGAAGGATTTAGCGTGACCGGCGGCGAAGTGAACCTGCTCTTGCATGAAGATACAGTATTGATGGGCGGCAACGTGGGGGATACCTTCAAACTGAATGGCAATCCATACCGTGGCATGCTGACCTTTTCCGTAACAGGCAATACGATGACTGCAGTAAATGTCATCGGTCTGGAAGAGTATCTCTATGGCGTTGTTCCTTCTGAAATGCCTCAGAGTTACGAAACAGAAGCCCTGAAGGCTCAGGCAGTAGCAGCAAGAACATACGCTATGACAAAATTAGGGGCACATACAGGCAGTGGTTACCAGCTTTGTGATGGTACTAATTGTCAGGTATATAAAGGCTACAGTAATGAAGCATCCGCAACAACAGCGGCCATCGATGCTACAGAAGGGGAAGTTGCTTGCTATAACGGCAGCCCCATCGAAGCGGTATTCTCTTCCTCTACCGGCGGCTATACGGAAAACAGCGAAAATGTCTGGTATGCTGCAGTGCCTTATCTGCGGGCTGTGCCTGAAATTGCAGAATATGGTGATAATACATGGACAAGAGAACTGACGCTGGATGAACTGTCTGATCTGCTGGAAGCAAAAAATGCAGGTATTGGCGAAGCAAAAGATATTGTGATTACAAAACTGTCTACGGGCGGCCGTGTGCAGGAAATGCAGATCATTGGTACTGCAGGTACGAAGGTATTGGATAAAGAAACATTGAGAACTTATTTCTCCGGTGCCTGCGGCAGTTTGCCCGGTAAAATGTTCACCATCAATGGTAAGGGCGGAAAGATCGGTCAGTATGGCATGGAAGCGACGAATGCAGAAACAACTACACCCGTAACAGGCGGCGGTCTGTTGGCGGCGGCAGCGAAACAGGGGATCATTGCAAAAACAGACGGGGCACTTTCTTATCTGAACGGCAAGAATATTTCTGTAGATGTGGAAGGAAAAGAAACGTCCAAACCTTCTGTTTCTGTAAGCAACAGTGATTACGAAGTATATTCTGTCAATATCAGTACAGTGAAAGATGGAAAATTCCTGTTTGAGGGTATTGGTGTTGGCCATGGTGTCGGGCTGAGCCAGAAGGGGGCCCAGGCCATGGCACAGATGGGCTATGACTATGAAGAGATCCTGAAGCATTATTATACAGGGATCACCATTGAGGATTGAGCATGAAAGAGTTTAGAACATTCCTGCTTTCCAGAACCGGCTGGCAGGATGAAAAAGGAAATACGGTGGTTTTTTCTGACAGAGGTCTGTTTGAAGAGCCAAAGGAAGGCGAACTCTGGCTGTTTCTGGATGAAGGGCTGCGCTGCGGCGGGATGAACCGTCCCATTGCCCCTACAGCAGAAGCAGTTCGTGAGGCCCTTTGTGGTGTTGGAAAAAAAGAACTTTGGGAAGCCATCGAAAGAGATTGGAACAGGGAGGTATGAGAAATGTTTTTTGAAAAGCTGACAGAAGAACAGATCAGAGAAGTCATGAATGTTATCTCCGATGACGGCGAACTGACTATATTGAAGATCCGTACCTACGATCAGAGCTTTGAGGATGCAGTTGCCGTTTCCAATGTACCAGAGGTAACAGCGAAGTTTCAGGAAGATATTGAAACTTATCAGCTGTATGATTATAACATCCGAGGCAAAAACCGTGCCGGTGCCGGTTCTGACTATGTTTACAGAAGTTTGATGTACAAATGGTTTGGCGATGCATATGCCATCAAATATTTATTGGAATACTAAGGGAGGAAATAGAGATGTTTGTAAAGAAACTGAAAGATGATGAAATTTTACAGATCATGCGCGCTATTTCCGATCCTGAATGTGAGATCGTAAGCATTTTCCGTAAGGTAACAGACCCTGAGGTCATCATCAATTCTCAGGATATGGAAGAGCATTATGTGCTGCATGATTTTGATATTGAGGGCTTTGATTATCTGCCCGATGATGCAACCGTGACGTATCGTAAGGAAATGCTGAAGATTTTTGGTGTAAAATATGCAGAAGATTATATGTTTAGGGGTACAAGATGAAAACAAGTGATTTTTACTTTGATCTGCCGGAAGAACTGATTGCTCAGGAACCTCTCAAGGACAGAGCTTCCAGCCGTCTGATGGTCGTCCATAAAGACAGTGGCGAAAGAGAGCACAGACATTTCAGAGATATCAAGGAATATTTAAGAGCGGGGGACTGCCTTGTCATCAATAACACAAAGGTGCTTCCCGCAAGATTATATGGTGAAAGAGTGGGCACGGGTGCAGCCATGGAGATCCTCCTTCTGGTAAGAAGGGATATGGATACATGGGAAGTGCTGGTGCGTCCCGGTAAAAAAGCCCGTCCCGGGGATAAAATTTCCTTTGGCGGCGGCAAGTTGGTGGCGGAAGTGCTGGAGGTCATCGAAGGCGGCAACCGCATTATCAGATTTGAATATGAAGGCGTTTTTGAAGCCATTCTGGACGAATTGGGGGAAATGCCTCTGCCTCCATATATTACACACCAGTTACAGGATAAGAATCGTTATCAGACCGTTTATGCCAAATATGAGGGCACGGCCGCTGCCCCTACGGCAGGACTTCATTTTACCGAAGAATTAATGGAAAGAATCAAGGCGAAAGGCGTTAAAATAGCCTTTGTAACTCTCCATGTGGGTCTTGGGACATTCAGACCTGTTTCGGTTGATAATGTGGAAGAACACAAGATGCACTCGGAGTGGTTTAATATTCCGGACGATACATTGGAATCATTGCAGAATCATAAAGGTAGGATTGTTTCGCTGGGTACTACTGTTGCTAGAACCCTGGAATACTTTGGCAAGACCGGTAAGACTTCAGGTGAAGATGATATATTTATCTATCCGGGGTTTGAGTTTAAAGTAGTAGATGCTTTGATTACGAATTATCATGCGCCGAAGTCAACGGTGTTGATGCTGGCTTCGGCTTTTGCGGGTTGGGATAATTTAAAGAATGCTTACGAGCACGCGATTGATGAAAAATACAACTTTTTAAGCTATGGAGATTCAATGTTGATATGTTAAAGTTTGATATCATAAAACGTGATGGACTGGCTAGAGTTGGAGTAATTCACACTCCGCATGGTGATATCAAGACACCAGCTTTTATCGGTGCGGCGACTAAGGCGACGGTGAAAGCTTTGACAATGAAAGAAATGCGCGAGCTTGGCTCGCAAGCGATACTCGCGAATACCTATCATTTGATATTAGCGCCAGGGTCGGATTTGATTGAAGAGGCTGGTGGGGTGGCTGAGTTTTCGAGTTGGCATGGGCCGATGTTTACTGATTCGGGCGGGTTTCAGATTTTTTCCTTGCCGGATGTAAAAATTACTGAGGAGGGAGCGAAGTTTAAGTCGCATATTAATGGCGATAAATTTGAAATGACACCGGAATCGAG
>CALFPN010000041.1 GCA_937919015.1 uncultured Clostridia bacterium | reverse complement strand
TTCTTTGCATGGTTTATGGCAACGATTTATTTCCCTTCCATGACATCTGTTGTGGCATGGGTTTCTGCAAGATATTTTGGTGTGCTGATGGGCTGGGATATTGTTGGCCCTCAGGTAATGACAATGGCCGGTCTGTTCCTAGTCGGTACATATGTGGTTAATGCGCTGGCTCCGAAGCTGGCAGGGAAACTACAGGTAACAACAACAGTAGCAAAACTGATCCCTCTGTTTTTGATGGCGATCGTTGGTACTATCTATGGTATGAAAAACGGGATTCTGGTACAGAACTTTACATCCGGTGCTGTTGTTGAAGTTGCGGGCAACCCTCTGTTTACCGCAGTGGTTGGCACATGCTTCGCATATGAAGGCTGGATTTGTGCAACATCCATCAATGCTGAACTGAAAGATGCGAAGAAAAATCTGCCTCGTGCGCTGACATTTGGTACGATTTTCGTAGTAATTGTATATATGGTATACTACATTGGTCTGGCCGGTGCCGTTGAAAATGAAGTGATCATGGCCGGCGGGGAAACAGGTGCGAAACTTGCGTTCTCTACCGTATTCACACAGGCCGGCGGCACACTGCTGTTTGTATTTGTAGTAATCTCCTGTCTGGGTACACTGAATGGCCTGATGATGGCTTGTACCAGAGGGTTCTATGCGATGGCAGCAAGAAACGAAGGCCCTACACCACAGGTATTTGGTGTTGTGGATAACGTAACAAAAATGCCTACAAACTCTGCGTTGATCGGTCTGATGTTTGCAATGGTATGGCTGGCATATTTCTATGGTGCGAATCTGGCACCGGAACTGTGGTTCGGGCCCTTTTGCTTTGATAGTTCCGAACTGCCTATCGTAACCATTTATGCCATGTATATTCCTATTTTCCTGATGCAGATGAAGAAAGGCACAGATATGGGCTTCGCCCAGAGAGTGATCGCGCCTATCTTTGGTATTCTTGCCAGTGGTTTTATGGTTCTGGCAGCCATCGTATCTTTGGGGAAAGCAATCATTTTCTATCTGGTTCTGTTTGCAGTGGTAATGGTGATTGGTATGGCCATGAAAAACTATGGCCATGATAAAGAATTCTAAGATGTCTGAAAAAGCCGTCCTTTGGACGGCTTTTTTGTATTTTAATATTGACATATGCCGGAATTAAGGTATACTAAAGAAAGTAACATATGTCAAAAATATAAAAGGAGGCGTTTCTATGGCGAGGCCGAGAAAATGCAGACGAGTCTGCGGGATGCCCCGAAACAACAGTTTCGCCCCCATGGGACTTTGGGATGGCAGTGAAAGAGTGATCATGGCGGTAGATGAATATGAAACCATCCGTCTGATTGATCTGGCAGGCTATACTCAGGAAGAATGTGCCGAACAGATGGGCATTGCCCGCACAACGGTACAGGGAATCTATAATGAAGCAAGGCGGAAGCTGGCAGATGTGCTGGTCAATGGCAAAACGCTGTTTATTGAAGGCGGTGACATTGATCTTTGCCAGAGGGAGAACGCCGGATGCGGAAGAAAATGTGGACAGATCTGTTGTAAAAAAGAAGAAAATTAAGTTTAGGAGATGAATACAAATGAGCGAAAATTGTTCTCACGACTGCGGAAGCTGTTCTGCCAACTGCAGCAGCAGAAAACCTGCAGATTTTTTAGTACCCCCCAATGCGCACAGCAACATTAAGAAAGTCATTGGTGTTGTCAGCGGTAAGGGCGGCGTTGGGAAATCCATGGTAACATCCACGCTGGCAGTGCTGACCAACAGAAAAGGCAAAAAAACAGCGATTCTGGATGCGGATATCACAGGCCCTTCCATTCCCAAGGCTTTTGGTGTGACGGATAAGGCTTACGGCAATCAGCTGGGGATGCTGCCCTGTGAATCCAAAACAGGGATCGAAATGATGTCCATCAATTTGCTGCTGGATAACGATACAGACCCCGTTGTTTGGAGAGGCTCCATCATTGCCAATACCGTAAAACAGTTTTGGCAGGACGTGGTGTGGGGCGATGTGGACTATATGTTCATTGATATGCCCCCCGGCACAGGCGATGTTCCTCTGACTGTATTCCAGTCCATTGCGCTGGATGGTATTATTATTGTAACAACGCCTCAGGATCTGGTTGGCATGATCGTAGATAAGGCTGTGAAAATGGCACAGATGATGAACGTACCTATTTTGGGTATCGTGGAAAATATGTCCTATTTCAAATGTCCTGACTGCGGCAGTGTTCACAAGATCTTCGGTGACAGCAACATTGAAATGATTGCAGCCAAACATAACATTCCCGTGGTATGTAAGCTTCCCATTGATCCTTCCGTAGCGGCAAAATGTGATAGAGGTGCGGCGGAAGAATACGAAGGGGAATGGCTGGATCCTATGATTGATTTTTTAGAAAAGATGAAATAAGAAATAACATTATATAAGGAGAGAAGAAGATGAAAACAAAAATTGCAGTAACATATGAAAACGGCGAAGTGTTTCAGCATTTTGGGCACACAAAGGAATTTAAATTTTACACAGTGGAAGACGGCAAAATCGTTGATACACAGATCGTGCCTACCATGGGCAGCGGTCACAGTCTGCTGGCAGATTTTCTGCTGCTGAACGGTGCAACAGTACTGATCTGCGGCGGTATTGGCGGCGGTGCGAAAGCGGCTCTGGCGGCAAAGGGCATCGAACTGCGCGGCGGCGTAAGCGGCAATGCAGATGAAAAAGCACAGGCTTTTGTGGACGGCACACTGGAATTCAATGCAGCAGTGGAATGTACCCATCATCATGACCACGATCACGAAAATTGCAGTGAGCATGATCATCATTGTGGCGGTCACTGCCATTGATTACGGAAATAAAAAGGACTCCTTGGATAGGAGTCTTTTTTATTTTTATCAAAGGGCAGAAGGAAGCGGGCTTTCAAATATTGCGGGACATTCTGTGCGGGGCGGTTTGATAAGGATCCCAAGGCACTTGGTAAAAGTGACAAATCGCAAAAATGGAGTTATGTAAAGTTTTTCGTAAATTGCAAAAAATGGTATTAAATGGAAAAAACATTTACTTTTTTATGCAATATGATAAAGAAGTGCTATGGTCAATCATAAAGAAACTGTTAAGAAGTGAGTATAATATGTTTATTTAAATGAAAAAAAATACAGTGCGCTTTCCACGATAAAGAGAGGAAAATGAGATACAACATATGTATAATATAAATAAAAATGGATGGAATTTCATTTTTTGTATAAAGAAAAATACATTGAATTTTCGGGAGAAATCAAGTAAAATCAAGGGGCATTCGAATCCGTAGAACTTCTTATATATTCTGTTTTGATTCATTTTTTCGTTTTCGTGGGACGAAAAAAAATTTTACTCTTTGCGTAAAGGAATCATTAAGAATAAGAAAAGAAGTGTAAAAGATTCGTTTCAGGAATCATATTTTTTAATTTCATTGGGAGGGAATTATAAATGGAAGCTTTTAACAATTTTGTTACAGCAGCGAATGGTATCCTGTGGGGTCCCATCATGCTGGTAGCGCTGGTAGGTACACATGTCTACCTGACAATCAGAACAAAAGGTATTCAGCTGAAAACATTCACAGGCGTAAAACTGTCCGTTACACCCGATAAGGAAGCATCCGGTGATATCGGTGGTTTCGCTGCTCTGGCAACAGCTCTGGCTGCTACAATCGGTACAGGTAACATCGTAGGTGTTGCTACAGCGATCGGTACAGGTGGCCCTGGTGCTGTATTCTGGATGTGGATGACAGGTCTCTTGGGTATGGCTACAAAATACTCCGAAGGTCTGCTGGCTGTTAAATTCCGTGTAAGAGCAAAAGACGGCTCCTACATCGGTGGTCCCATGTACGCTCTGGAAAGAGGTCTGGGTCAGAAATGGCTGGGTGTTCTGTTCGCACTGTTCACAGGTTTCGCAGGCTTCGGTCTGGGTAACATGGTTCAGGGTAACTCCATTGCAGAATCTTGTCTGAACACATTTGGTATCCCCAAAGTAGCTACAGCTGCAGTTCTGACAGTTCTGACAGGTCTGGTAATTCTGGGTGGCGTTAAGTCCATCTCTAAAGTATGTGAAAAACTGATCCCCATCATGGCTGGTGGTTACATTCTGGGTTGTATCATTATCTGCTTCATCAATGCAGCTTACATCCCTGCAGCATTCTCTGTAATTATCAAAGGCGCATTCAACCCTCAGGCTGTAGGCGGCGGTTTCGTTGGTGCTACTATCGGTGCTTGTATCCGTGCCGGCGTATCCCGTGGTCTGTTCACAAATGAATCCGGTCTGGGTTCTGCTCCTATCGTAGACGCATGTGCAGCTACAAGAAACCCTGCAAGACAGGCTCTGATCTCCATGTCTGG
>CALFPN010000040.1 GCA_937919015.1 uncultured Clostridia bacterium | reverse complement strand
AAACTCTTATATTAAAGTTTAAATCGTGGCCAGATCATTTTCTGGCTAATTGTGTCCGGTTTTGCTAAACCGGTAAAAGTCATTTAGCATTCGTTTCCGTTTGCTTGAATTGACTATGGGTTGTGTGTTATTCATATCCATTGTTCAGTTTTCAAGGATCAATCTGCTTTTTTCAGCAGCGAAGATCATTTTAGCAAATCTTCGTTTTACTGTCAAGTACTTTTTTAAGTACTTTTCGGTTTCATTTCGTTACTGCTCTTGTCAGCGAGAATCAGTATATCATTCTCAATCTCAATTGTCAATGTTTTTCTTTTAAAACATTTTCTTCAGACTTTTCTGATATTCCGCGTTTTTGATCTGCCAAGTGGCAGCGACAGTTATTTATTATACACGTCTAACAGAAAATGTCAACACCTTTTTTCATCTTTTTTCGATTCTTTTTTCTCTTCCTTATTATATAAAAAAAGCGGTCTTTCCTCCCCGGAAAGACCGCCCTGTTTTAATTAGTTACATTTGTTTGTCTTGTTGTTATTTTTATTTGTTTTGTTTGTTTTGCCGGTATCCAGACTGTATTCCTGAGCAAATTCAGTTCTGTTCATGTTTTTGTTTGTGTTTTTGTCCATATTCTTTTCCGTATTCTTGTTTGTGTTTTTGTTTGCGTTTTTGTCCATGTCTATGACCTCCCAATTTTCTTCATTGTCGGCGAGTACCTCTCGCAGTCATAGTATGGCTCATCTATTTTTCTTTTATACACTCTGTCTTTTTGCCGCCAGATACCTTTTTTTGTATTTCAGAGAAGCATACTGAGATACCTTCTGGTAAACAATCGGATTACTGATTCCCCCGGCTGCGCCAATCACAGGCAATCCCTGAATAAACTTTGCCATCAGCATCGCATCAGAAAGAGCCTCCGCTGCACGTTTCACTTCTTCTTCAAAAGAAAAGACTTTTGTCGTTGCTGCAAGCCCCAGCCATTCTTCCACCAATCTATCTGCCCCGCGTTTCTCTGCACCATCTGCCAGCCCTGCCGCAATCATACGCAAAATCAGGATCTGTTCTTCCTTCCTGTTATAATCATAACCATAATTGGCCGCCAACTCATACATTCCTTTTAAAAGCATACTCAAAAAAATAGGAATATCCGGAATTCCAACGCCCAAAACGCCCAATCCGATCCCTTCCGCCGTTGTCACCGCAGAATTCAGCAATTTGCTTTTCTTTCCCGCTGCTTCCAATTTTCGCAAAGAACGTTTTGTAGGCTTTTTGTCTACACGAAAATCATTCACTTGAAATTCCAACTGCAGTTCTTCTCCTTGAAACGTCTTTTCAATCATCCCTGTTCCTTTTTCGAAAATCAGCAAAAACGCCTTATAAAAAGCCCTTTCCAACGTTGCCTCCAGCTTTTCAGGAATCCTTTCTTCTATTTTGCCCCGCATTTCTTTGATTTTTCCGTCCAGCTTCGTTTCTCTTTTATTTTCTGCAGAAAAAAGCATTTTTTCTTCTTTTTCCAGAAGTCTTTTCCATTCCTTTTCTAAAGCAGTTCCCATTTTTACCGTCTTCTTTCTGTTTCTACCTAATTATATGTAAAAAATGATACAAAAGGAGAGTACCGATTCCAGCACTCTCCTCCCAGTGATACATCATTGCTTTTCCATTTTAGATTTTAGGGTTATCTTCTTTGTCTTTGAACAATTTTGTCAAATCTGTATTCCCCACGTTGTTTTTCATTGTTGTGTCAGCCAGCACATTCTGCATTCTGTAATAGTCCATTACACCCAGATTGCCACTGCGCAATGCTTCGGCCATCGCCTTGGGAACTTCTGCTTCCGCTTCCACAACTTTTGCTTTCATGTGTTCTACTTCTGCTCTCATTTCCTGTTCTTTTGCAATGGCTGTTGCACGGCGTTCTTCCGCCTTTGCCTGTGCAATCTGTTTATCTGCTTCTGCCTGCTGGATCTGCAGATGTGCACCGATATTTCTGCCGATGTCTACGTCCGCGATATCGATAGACAGAATTTCAAATGCTGTACCATTATCCAGCCCTTTTGCCAGAACTGTTCTGGAGATCAGATCAGGATTTTCCAGAACTGCCTTATGGCTATTGGAAGAACCTACGGTTGTAACAATACCTTCACCAACTCTGGCAATAATTGTTTCTTCACCGGCACCGCCGACCAGTCTTGCCAAGTTTGCTCTTACGGTTACCTTTGCAATGACCTTCACTTCGATACCATCGATGGCCACCGCAGCAATCCAAGGGGTTTCGATGATCTTAGGTGTTACACTCATTCTGACCGCCTCAAAAACATTGCGCCCCGCCAGATCGATGGCGGCCGCTCTTTCAAAGGACAGATCCAGATTTGCTCTGTGGGCTGCGATCAGCGCATCTACCACATTATCTACTCGACCACCGGACAACAGATGGCTTTCCAACTGATTTGCATTTACATCCATACCGGCCTTCTGCGCTTTGATCAGGGGACGAATGATCTTATCCGCACGAACCCTTCTCAGTCGCATACCAACCAGAGAAAAAATGCTGACTTTTACCCCTGCAGAAATGGCAGAGATCCATAATCCCAGCGGAACAAAGCTGAGGAAAATGCCGATCAGAATCAGAACAATAAACAATGGAATAATCAGACCAAAAATTTCAAACATACACAACGCCTCCTATTTGATTCTCTTCTGTTACCCTTAGTCTGTATAAACCTTTACCGTCACAGTTTTGCCGGTAATCTGCATTACTTGTATGCTGACATTTCTGTCAATAAAGTCGCCGGTGGAACAAACATCCACCAGTTTGCCGTCAATTTCCGCTACACCATAGGGCTTCAGCTCTGTATGTGTCACACCAACCTTGCCCAAAAGCCCCTGCAGCGGTGCTTCATCAAATCCCTTTGCTTCCTGTCTATCCCGCAGAACAACTCTATTGTAAAGCCCGCTTTTCTTCGCAAAAGCAATCATGGCAAAAAACACCACCACTGCCACCGTCAGCATTATCAGAAATACCATAAAACCATATATCTTAAATGCCGCCACCAGCGAACCCAATAGAGCAATCGACCCCAGAATACCGAATAAACCGAATCCCGGCATCAGGATCTCAACAAACAGGAGCAAAAGACCCAGCATGGCTATAATAATGATCCATGGGAGCATTTCTTTCTACCTCCTTTTTTATACTGTATCTTTTCAGGTACTTTCTTTTTTATTATATTATCACAAAGATACTTTTCCCCGCAACCGCTTGGACTAAACCGTAAGAATTGTTTAAGAATTTCCCTCTTGTTTTCTGCTTTTACCAAAAAAGACAGAACCATTCGTTCTGTCTTTCCTCTTGTTTTTATACTGCTTTTGTCACAGGCACGATAATACTTTCGCCCGCCTGTATGTTCGTATCTTTTAACCCATTTACTTCCAAAATCGCATCAACCATATGTTCGGTTTTTTCACAATCCATTCTATATTTCTCTGCGATCTCCCAAAGGGTGTCGCCTTTTTCCACCTGCACACATTCATAGTAGGTTTTTGTTTGAACCCCTTTCTGACCGCCCATAGCAAGGGTTCCCAGACATAGGATCAAAGCCATTGTCAGCAGCAGGAATGTGTTCTTTCTGATTTTTCTGGACTTTCTTACAACTCTTCTCTGTGTTCTTCTTTCCATGACTTCGCCCCATTTCTTATCGAACATTTTTTCGTTTTCCACCCTTATAATAACCGAACACATATTCTTTGTCAATACTTTTCATAAAAAATTACGAACATAGGTTTGATTTTATACTTTTGCTGTGCTATACTGAAAGCGAACAATGTGCGGATAAGCACGAAGAAGGCAGAAATCCACTTTTTTCTGCCATTTACTTGATAATTCCTGTCCATTTGGATAAAATCATAAGGAGTGAGTATATGAGCGAACTGTCTACAAAACAAAAGCAGATTCTGGAATATATGAAGGCTGAAGTGCGAGAAAAGGGCTATCCCCCTTCGGTGCGTGAAATCTGTGATGCCGTAGGGCTGAAATCTACTTCTACCGTACATGGTCATCTTTCCCGTCTGGAAAAGAAAGGCCTTATCCGCAGAGACCCCACAAAGCCCAGAGCCATCGAGATTCTGGATCCCGGCTTTGAAGCCCCCCAGAAGGAACTGGTGAATGTTCCCATCGTGGGCACCATTACCGCCGGAACCCCCATTCTCGCTGTAGAAAACATTGAAGATACTTTCCCCATCCCCGTGGATTATATCCACAATGACACCGTATTCATGCTCCGCGTTAAGGGAGAAAGCATGATCGAAGCAGGTATCTTCGATAAAGATCTGATCCTTGTTCGTCAACAGAACGATGCCAAAAACGGTGATATCGTTGTTGCCCTGATCGAAGATTTTGCCACAGTCAAAACTTTTTATAAAGAAAAGGATTTTATCCGTCTGCAGCCCGAAAATTCCTCTATGTCACCCATCATCGTAAAAGACGTTGCCATCCTTGGCAAAGTCATCGGCCTGTTCAGAAAATTCTAAGGAGATGAACAATTTATGTTTGGTTATGTAAAAGTCGGTGCAGCTGTTCCCCGTCTCAGACTGGCAGACTGCATTTATAATAAAGAACAGATTGTGGCAATGGCAAAAGATGCTGCCGCAAAAGGCGTGCGTGTTCTGACATTCCCCGAACTGTGCATCACAGGCTATACCTGTGCTGACCTGTTCATGCAGCGTTCCCTTTTGGTGGCAGCTGAAAAATGTGTCAAAGCCATTGCAGAAGAAACAAAAGACTTAGACCTGTTTTTTGCGATCGGTGCTCCCGTTGCATTGGATAGTCAAGCTTTCAACTGCGCCGTTGCCATTTATAAAGGTGAAATTCTGGGATTGGTGCCCAAAACACACCTGCCTAACTACAGCGAATTTGCGGAAGAACGCTGGTTCTCCTCCGCTGATGATATTCTGGTAGAACGTATCAACTATGCCGGTCAGAATGTTCCCATTGGTTCCGATCTCCTGTTTGCAGCCGCAGGCATCCCTGATCTGAAAATCGGCATCGAAATCTGCGAAGACCTCTGGGTACCCATTCCTCCCAGTTCCTATCAGGCACTGTACGGTGCAACACTGTTGCTGAACCTTTCCGCAAGCAGTGAAACATCTGGCAAAGCTCTGTATCGCAGACGCATGGTAGCCCAGCATTCCGCTTCCTGCATGGCGTCTTATGTATATGTTTCCTGCGGGATTGGTGAATCCACGCAGGATTGTGTATTCGGCGGTCACAGTATGATTTGCGAAAACGGCGAAATTTTCGCAGAAACAGAACGCTTTGCGCAGGATAATCAACTGGCATATGCAGATATCGATCTGGATATCCTGACAAACGAACGCCGCAAACACACAACCTTCCTGTCCCATCTGCAGAAAACAGAAAGTCACCGCCTGTATCGCCTGATAACTTTCGATATGGAGGAAACAGAATCTCTGGAAAACTGGAACAGACCTTTGACCTCTGCCCCTTTCCATCCTGCAGCTGCAGAAATGGATACGCAATGCAAGGATATCTTCTCCATCCAGACAGCTGCTCTGGCAAGAAGAATGGAACATACCCATTCCGACTCTCTGGTCATCGGTATTTCCGGCGGTCTGGATTCTACACTGGCCCTTCTGGTTTGCGTCAAAGCATGCGACTTCCTTGGCATCGACCGCAGCCATGTACTGGGCGTAACCATGCCCGGTTTCGGCACAACAGACAGAACTTACCAGAATGCCCTGACTCTGATGAGATCTCTGGGCATCACCATGAAAGAAATCCCTATCCGCGATGCTGTGACCCAGCATTTCAAAGATATCGAGCATGATATGAGCCTGCACAATGTAACATACGAAAACGCGCAAGCCCGTGAAAGAACACAGATCCTGATGGATCTGGCAAATAAATACAATGGTCTGGTTGTGGGCACAGGCGACCTGTCCGAACTGGCTCTGGGCTGGGCAACCTACAACGGCGACCATATGTCCATGTATGGGGTCAACGGCGGCATCCCCAAAACACTGATTCGTGTTCTGGTAAACTGGGTTGCTACCAACGGGGAAGTGGATGCTGACGCTTCCGCCGCTCTGCTGGACGTTCTGGATACGCCCATCAGCCCCGAGCTGCTGCCTCCCGATGCATCTGGCAAAATCAACCAGAAAACAGAAGATCTGGTTGGGCCTTATGAACTGCATGACTTCTTCCTGTATCATATCCTGCATAATGCTTACCGTCCTGCAAAAGTGCTGTGGCTGGCTGAAAAAGCCTTTGCAGGAGAATATGGCAGAGAAACGCTGCTGAAATGGCTGAAAAATTTCTACCGCCGTTTCTTCATCCAGCAGTTCAAACGTTCCTGTCTGCCTGATGGCCCCAAAGTTGGTGATATCTCCCTGTCTCCCAGAGGCGACTGGAGAATGCCCACAGACGCTTTCAGCCGTGTATGGATGGACGAAGTGGAAAAACTGTAACTTTTTGGGGCGTTGCCCCAAACCTCACCAAGGGCATGATTCCCTTGGAATCCCATTTGCAGAAACTACGTTTCTGCGATAAAATAATATAAAATAAAACCGAGGTAATATTTGGAATCTTCCAACATTTTACCTCGGTTTCTTTTTCATTCTTTTTCCGCCAGCTTCAGGCAGAAGGCAAAGGTCGCGCCCTTTCCTTCCTCACTTTTCACGGTGATATTTTCCCCGTGGGCCAGCATAAACTCCTTGGCAATTGCCAAGCCAATGCCGCTGCCCACCTTATCCTCGTTTCTTGTTGTATCCGATTTAAAAAATCGATCAAATACATATTTCTGGTCTTCCTGACTGATGCCGGGGCCTTCATCTTTCACAGAAATCAGCACTTTCTTCTTCCCCTGCAAAGTCGTCTCCACCTCAATGGTGCCTCCTTCTGGAGAAAACTTCGCCGCATTGCTCAAAAGATTCTGCAGTACGCGAGAAATTTTATCTTTATCTCCGCAAACCATTGTTTCTTCCTCATCATAAATTGCCCGGATTCTGGCATGTTTTTCTTTCAACTGCGGCTCCAACAGATCGATATTGCTGCGAATCAGGCCATTGATATCAAAATTCGTTTCTTCCAGCAAAATGGCACTGCTCTGTGCGCGGCTCAGTTCCACGATTCCCTGTGTCATGCGTGACAGCCGCTTTGTTTCCTCCAATACAATCTTCAGGTATTTTTCCTGTTTTTCGGGAGGGATGGTGCCATCCAGCATAGCCGTCAGGAAGCCGTTCATACTGGTCAACGGCGAACGCAGGTCATGGGAAACGTTCGCAATAAAGTCCTTCTGTACCTTTTCATGAGCCTGCAGACTTTCCGCCATGTGGTTAAAGCTTTCTGCCAGTTCCCCCAGCTCATCATCACTATGCACCTTCACCCGCTGTTCAAAATCCCCATTGGCAATGACCTTTGCCGCACGGTTCATCAATACCAATGGCCATGCCACATGCTTAACTGTCAAATAGCTGACAATCAACCCCAACAGCGCAACAAAGAACAGACTGACCACACTCATCTGATACATTTCCATCAGAGACGCTTCAATTTCCGGCAAGGGTCTGCACATGAAGATCCCCGCCAAATATCCTTCAGAAACAGGATAGCCAACCATCAGCATCGGTGTATCAAACACCTCTCCTTTTTTGATCCGATGGGTAACAATTTCTCCCTCCATCACCTTTTGTGTCAATTCGTCATAAACCATATCGTCGCCAATCAACACATCATCAAAACCGGGAGAAGTCAATACAATCGTTCCCGCCTGATTGACCAGTACAACCCCCGATTCCATATATGTCTCCAAAATCTCCAGTTCATAACTCAAATCGCTCAGATCACCGGTATGATAGCCCCTCGTATATGCTGCAGCAATCTTCTCCCCCTGCTTGATCAATTCCGCTTCTTTGCCTCTCATATAATGATTTGTATAAATCAAAGCCAATGCCCCGCACAAAATCGCAATCAAAATACCGATCGACGTCATATATAACATCATCTGTTTGCGCACGATAGAGTCCCTTTTCATTTTCATTCCTCCAAAATATCAAAAAACACATTACAAACCTGTAAAAAAATGTTATACTGTTATTTGCATGCATCCTTGCGCATAAAACTAGGCGCAATATAAAAACCAAGAAAGGAGAAAGGCAATTTTCTGCCTGTACCTATTTATGGAAAATAATCAGAACACAACTCCCAACAGACCCAAACGCAAGCAGATGGCTCCCAGGGATATGATCATCGTTGCTCTGGCAGTTCTTGTTATGACACGCATCAACTGGAGCAATATGAACAGTTTCCATGTTCTCATCCTGTTCCTGCTGTTCCTTGCTCTTATGCTGCGTTGGGGCAATATGCGTAAAGAAGCTGTCCGCAAACAGGCTATGGAACGTTACAAAGAGCAGTTTGAAGCGGAAGCTGCAAAAGCGGCTGCTGCGCAGGCCGCGGCCGAAGCAACAAAAGAACCTGATACAGAAACTGCCGAACCTACTGCAGAAGAAGAAACTACAGCAACAATCGAAGAAGCTCCTGCTGCAGAAAAATCTGAAGTATAATGATCGATAAAAAGGGATGTCCTCTGACATCCCCTTTTTATTTGCTTATTTCTGTCCAAACTTATATCCAACACTCCAAACCGTGCGGATGCCCCATTCATCCTCACTATTCAGTTTTTCACGGATTCGTTTGACATGTACATCCACCGTTCTGGTATCACCCACATATTCATAGCCCCAGATACGATCCAAAAGCTGTTCTCTGGTAAACACCCTATTGGGGTTCTGCGCCAGAAAAGAAAGAAGTTCAAATTCTTTTGGCGGAAAGTCCAGACTTTTTCCATGGTAGGAAACAGAATAATTGGACAGATTGATTTCCAGTTCATCAAACTTCAATACATCTTTATCCACTTTTTCCATCTTCGGCTCATATCTGCGCAGCACAGCCTTCACCCTCGCCACCAGTTCCTTCGGATCAAAGGGCTTCACGATATAATCATCAGCTCCCAATTCCAAACCAAGCACTTTATCAAAGGTTTCGCCCTTTGCTGTCAACATGATAATAGGCACACGGCTGTTTTTGCGAATTTCCGTACAAACCTGATAGCCGTCCATACCCGGCAGCATCAGATCCAGCAGGATCAGGTCAGGCTGAAACCTTTCTGCCGCCTTGATAGCTTCTCTGCCGTCATAGACCTCTTCCGTTTCATAACCATCCTTCATCATATACAGAGAGATAAGTTCCGCAATATGCAGATCGTCATCTACGATCAGAATCTTCTGTTTCCCCATTCTTCTTCACCTCTTTGTTTCATCATTTCAGTTCAACCACCGTTACACCGGCCTCGCCCTCGCCAAATGTACCGGGTCTGTAGCTTTTCACATGAGAGTTCATTTTCAGGTAATTCTGTACCCCTGCGCGCAAGGCACCGGTGCCCTTACCATGGATGATCACCACCTGTTTCAGCCCGGACAAGTATGCATCATCGATATATTTATCAATATTCGCAACAGCTTCATCCACCAGCTGTCCGCGGCAGTCGATCTCTGCAGAGATAAACTGGCTCTTAGAAAGCTTCGCCCTTGCAGGCTGTTTTTTCTGCTGTTTTTCCTTGGGCTGGGGGGTATCATCCAACATCAGCTCCGCCACAGGAACCTTCATCTTCATGATCCCCATCTGTACCATAACCTCTTTATTCTTGTCAGGCGCAGCCAGCACTTCACCGTTCTGATCGAAGGAAATAACATAAACCCTGTCGCCAACCTTCAGATTTTCCGGGGCCTTATGGTTAGGTTTCACTCGTTTGGATCTCAGGAAATCCTGCTGCATAGTAGAAAGCTTTTCGTTCAGCTTCTGTCTCTGTTCCAGAGCCTTGTTCTTGTTGTTGGCTTCCTTCGCCTGCTTGTTCATCTCCTTGATGATACTGTCAGCTTCTTCCTTGGCCTTCACATAAATCTGCTTGGCTTCTTCTCTGGCTTTTTCCAGAATTTTTTCTTTCTGCTGTTTTGTTTTTTCTTTCTGGCGTTCCACTTCTTTTTTCAGTGCTTCTGCTTCCCGTCTGTATTCTTCTGCTCTTTCCTGTTCGATCTTCACAGATTTTTTACTGATTTCCAGATCTGTGATGACATCCTCAAACTTCGCTTCATCCTGACTGATGAATTCCTTCGCAGAATCCAGAATATACTCCTGCAGCCCCAGACGTTTGGAAATAGCAAAAGCGTTACTTTTACCGGGAATCCCGATCAAGAGTTTATAGGTAGGACGCAATGTTTCCACGCTGAATTCACAGCAGGCATTTTCTACATGGTCTGTAGAAAGGGCAAAAACCTTCAGTTCGCTGTAGTGGGTGGTTACCGCTGTGCGGATTTTTCTTTCCAGCAAAACTTGAATGATGGCAATGGCCAGAGCCGCCCCTTCCGTTGGGTCTGTACCGGCACCCAGTTCATCGAACAGCACCAGAGAATTGTCTGTCACCTGATCCATGATCCTTACGATATTTGTCATGTGGGCAGAGAAGGTAGAAAGGCTCTGCTCAATGCTCTGTTCATCGCCGATATCCGCAAATACATTATCAAATACCGCCAGTTCGGAATTATCAAAAGCAGGGATGTGCAGACCAGCCTGTCCCATCAGGGTAAACAGCCCCAGCGTTTTCAGGGCAACGGTCTTACCACCGGTGTTGGGGCCTGTAATCAGCAGTGTGGTAAATTCTTTCCCCAAATAAATATCCGTAGGCACCACAGCTTTGGGGTCCAGCAGAGGGTGTCTGCCTTTATGGATATCAATATATCCTTTTGTATTAAACACAGGCTGTGTGCCGTCCATAGCCATGGACAGGGCCGCTTTCGCAAAGATAAAATCCAGCTGTGTCAAAAGTTCCAGATTCCCTTCGATGGAAATGGCATTTGCTGTCACCAGATCGGACAGCATCAGCAAAATCTTCTCGATTTCTTCCTTTTCCTTCGCCTGCAGCTCTTTAATTTTATTGTTCAGCTGAATCACGCTCAGCGGTTCCATAAACAATGTAGAACCTGTATTTGACTGATCGTGGATCATGCCGGGGAAGGAACTTCTGTATTCCGCCTTGACAGGCACACAATATCTGTCATTACGAATGGTAATCACGAAATCCTGCAGCATATTTCTGTATGCAGAAGAATTGATGACACTGTTCAGATGGTCTTTCACACGGTCATTGGAAATCTTGATCTCTTTCCGCACACTGCGCAGCCCCGGGCTGGCATCATCGGCAATTTCTGTTTCAGAAAGGATGCAGCGGCTGATCTCATTCTCCAGCTTATCCAGAGGAATGATCAGGTCAAAATATTCATCCAGACGAGGGTACACCTCATCTTTGTTTTCTTTTCTGGCATAGTTCTTCACTTTGCGGCAAACATAGGCAAATTCACCAATGGCCATCAGTTCCGCCACGGAAAGAACACCCGCCATGGATGCCCGTTTCAGCTGAGGTCTGATTTCACGGAAACCGCCAAAGGAAGGCGCGCCTTTTTTCAGTGCCATCCCTGTGGCTTCCGTCGTTTCCTGCTGCCAGATAACAATGTCACTCAGGGCAGAAGAAGGCCGCAGCTCCGCCGCTCGTTCCTTCGCCATAGGGGAAACCGCATAGCCCACCAATTTCTGTATGATCTTGTCATATTCTAATGTGTGTAATGTTTTTTCGTTCATATATGATGTACTCCATTATCTTATTTTTGTACCTATTTTTCCTATCATATCAGTATACCACAATCTTGGCCTTCCTACAACTTCAACTATTCCCTGCCAAACTCCCTGTTTACAACCCCTCCAAAAACAGATTATAATAAACAAATATAAAAGAAACAACTCCAATCATTTACATAGAAAAGGTGAACATATGAAAGTAATCATCATCGGCGGCGGTGCATCAGGCATGATGGCTGCCCTCTCCGCAAGGGAACAGGGTGCAGAAGTGACCCTTCTGGAAAGACAGGCCCGCGTCGGCAAAAAGCTTCTTGCCACAGGCAACGGCCGCTGCAACCTCTCCAACACAAGACTGACATCAAAAAACTATCACGGGCAGGACGCAAAATTTGCAGATTTTGCCCTTTCCAGCTTCAATACAGAAAAAACACTGGAATACTTCGAAACTCTCGGTCTTATTACAGTGGTAGAGCCCAGCGGCAAGGTATATCCCCTTTCCGATCAGGCAGGCAGTGTAGTGGATGTGCTTCGTCTGGCTCTGGAGGAAGCAGGGGTGGAAATCCGCACCGCTTTTGAAGTGACAGGTCTGAAAAAAGGCAAAAAAGGCGGTTATCAGGTCCTTTCCAAGGAAGAAACCCTGCAGGCCGATTCCGTCATCATCTGCTGCGGCGGTATGGCCGGTGCAAAAGTGGGCGGCACCCAGAGCGGCTATGAACTCCTGAAGAGCATGGGCCATACCATGACAAAACTGTTCCCCGTTCTGGTGCAGATTAAGACCGACGCTACCTATGTGAAAGCCCTGAAAGGTGTCCGTGCAGATAGTGCTGTTCTGGTGGAACGAAACGGAAAGATCCTCGCGGAAAATGCAGGGGAAATTCAATTCACGGATTTTGGTGTCAGCGGCCCCGCCATCTTCGAAATTTCCCGTGCCATCTCCACAGGCAAATCCCCCATGACCATCCACCTGAACCTGCTTAGAAACCTGAATCATGAAGAAGTGGTTTCTCTCCTCCACAATCGTAAAAAAATAATGCCAAATCAGACCTTGGAAAATTTCCTGACAGGCATCCTCCATAATCGTCTGGGCAGAACCATCCTGCGTTACGCGGGCTTCGGCTTCACAGACCCCATCCATACGCTGAAGTCTTCTGATATCAAACGAATCGCCCACGCCATTCAGGATTTTGAAATTCCCGTCATTGGCCCCATGGGTTTTGATGCAGCACAGGTAACTGCCGGCGGTATCCGCACAGAAGAATTCAACCCCCAAACCATGGAAAGCCATCTGATGCCTAACCTTTACGCAGCCGGCGAAGTATTGGATATCGACGGTGACTGCGGCGGCTTCAACCTGCAGTGGGCATGGGCCAGCGGTTATCTGGCAGGCAAACATGCAGCCCGGCAGAAAAAATCCCCCGCGCCTTATAAAAAGAGATAAAAAAATAAGCCTCCCAAAAGGGAGGCTTTTCTATTGCTTATTTCATCCATTTGCCGTCCAAAATGTCTTTTGCATCTCTGGTCAGAGGGAAGATATCTTTCTTTTCGATATATTTCAGGTCGAATTTTCTATTCAGGGCTGCAAAATGTTTCAGCCCGAAGGCGATTCTGTTCAGGTAAGAATATACGCCGATGGCACCTGTGCTGAAGTCATTTGCTTCTTCGCCATAAATATTACGCAGTTCTCTCAGGTCGGGGAAGAGTTCATCCTTTGTGGCACCGAAACGCTGCAGTTCCAGAGGCAGCTGCCCTGCTTCCAGCAATTCTCCCACTTTTTTCGCACTCATGGCTGCTGCCATGGATGCACGGCAGATACCAACTGCGCTGATGTAAGGTGCGCCCAGTGCCAGTGCCTTATAAACCTGATCTTCCATAGAGAAGCCGCCTGTCACTGCAATATGAGGCAGTGTCACGCCTTCCTTTTCCAATCTTTCCATGATATCATTCAGATAACTCTGCATCACGCAGGTAGGCAGACACCATTCATTCATCATCTTACAAGGGCTGTAACCGGAGCCGCCGCCGGCACCGTCAAATGTTACCATATCGACCTGTGCCGCTGCTGCGATGCGCAGAACATGTTCCAGATCGGCATAGTCATAACCAGCCATCTTGAAGTATACATTTTTCAGACCCATTTCACGCAGTTCGTTGATTCTGGGTACCAGATAATTTTCATCCCACATGGGCAGTCTTGCATAGGAACGGAAGTTTTCGCCAAAGCCGGCGTTATATTTTGCAACCACTTCAGGATCGGAAGGGTCAGGCAGAACCAAGAGACCCTGTTCCTGGGCTTTCCGTGCCGCTTCCAGTGTTGCCAGTCTGTTGACGGGCTGTGTCCCTTTCGCAGACTGACCGAATTTGAATTCGATCGCTTCGCAGCCACATTCTTTGATGGCATACTCGGGAACGCCAATACGGTCATCATCCACATTTACCTGCAGGATAATCTGACCATAGCCGCAGTAATATTTACGGAAGGCATCCAGAAATTCACCCAGTTTGGGACAATGAACTACTTTACCGTTTTCCAGCTTCAGGGTAGGGTCTTTTGTGCAGGCCCCTTCCCCGATGACAGTCAGAACACCGGCCATGGCCGCGCCACCGAAGTAATCCTGCCAGTTCAGTTTGATCAGCGCAGGAAGGATGATGGGCAGTTTCAGTTTTACAGGGTTCAGTGTACCGATTTCTGTTTCCAGATTCACATCACGGATGGTCGCTTTGTCAGAGTCCGCTTCCGCACCCACTGCCCCAAACACACGACCATTGATATTGAAATGGGAATAATCGATGGGATATACCTTTTCGGATGCCACCTGATTATCACCTGTTGTCGTAGGATAAACCGCATCGGCACCGCGTACAGCGGAAATGCCGATTTCACAGGTGCCCACGCAATCTGCCGTACACATGGAACACATACCGGAGAATGTGCTGACATGCTGAGGGTCACGCAGTTTGGTTCGGTTGAAAGAAGAACCTAATAATGGACTGTAAGACATAACAAAACCTCCTTTAAGATGCAAGACAAAAGCAACTCATTTGCATTCAGCATACCACCTTTACGGACATTTGTCAATTTATGACAAACAAACATAAAATCCATTCCTTTTCTTTATCTATATTAAACAAATATGTTTTCTCATATTGATTTTATAAAATCAAAAAGCCCCCGAGTTTTTCTCGAGGGCAAATTTTATGTATTTAATTACCGCGTTCTTTCAGGATACCATTCTGATATGCATAAACCAGTTTTTCCAGTTCATCTACGCTTTCCTGCAGCTTCACGCCAATATCTGTATCTCTTACACGGATACGATCCTGTGTATACTGCAGGGCTACTGTGGAAGACAGAATATCCTTTTCTTCTGCAACCGCGATATCTGTAGATACAAAAGGTTCGTGGGATACCAGTACAATACCATGGGAGTTATAAATCAGCGTATAGCCTGCGATACCTGTTTCTTTCTGATAAGCCTTAGAAAAACCGCCGTCAATGACGAACAGCTTGCCGTTTGCCTTGATGGGGCTTTCGCCTTTTACCACCTTAACAGGCACATGACCGTTTACAATATGGGAAGTTTCGGAATCCAACCCAAATGCTTCCAGCACATGCTTGCAGACAGATTCTTCATTTCTCAGAGTATAATAAGGGTTCTTTTCTTCCTTATGGGTCGCTTTATCATCCACGAAATAACGTTCGAAGGTTGTCATTTTCTTTTTGCCGAACAGAGGAGAATCTTCCCCGCACCACATATACCAGATATAGTCCATACATTCCCGTTTTGCTTCTGTGTGGGCTTTGCTGAAATAGCCTTCACGCATGGTTCTTTCCACTTCATCCAGATAGTCCTTACCGAAATATTTTTTGCCGCGGAAGTTAACTTCCTTCAATGTGCCGTCATCATTCATGGGAATGCATCCATGGAACAGCAGATTGGAGTTGAAGATGGTATACATGCTGCCTTTATGGTACAACACACGGGTATGCTCCTGCAGCTTTTCACTGTTGACAAAGGAGGATTTTACCTTGTCCATTACCAGCTGTTCTTCTTCTGTCAGTGTATAGGGATCTTTTGGATCGATGGTAGGGAAGTTCATATCATTCATGGGATATTCCACCCCTTCGATCATGACAGTGCCTTTTTCGAAGTTGATCTTATCCAGCAGCAGTCTGTTTTCCATTCGGAATTCAGGACGGCGCATGATGATCTGCCCTTCCATTTTCCACTGCATGACAGAAATAGCCTTATGCATTTTGGCGATCATTTTAAAGTCCTTATCGCTCAGCTCTTCATCGCCCTTGGGCTTGAACTGTTCGCAGGGGTCACCGGCATACTTATCCATAGCAAAAGTTGCCAGAGGCAGCAGATTGATCCCGTAATCTTCTTCAATGGTATCCAAATTGGCATATCTTGTCTGGATACGCAGCACGTTGCAAATCAGAGCCTGACAGCCGGCAGCCGCACCCATCCACGCAATATCGTGGTTGCCCCACTGAATATCTACAGAATGATAGTTTGCCAGAATGTCCATGATACGAGCCGCATGAGGACCTCGGTCATAGATATCGCCCAACACATGGAGCTGATCGATAGCCAGTCGTTGGATCAGTTTGCACATCGCTGTGATGAAACGATCCGCCTGCCCCAGATCAATGATCGTACGGATGATTTCTGTATAGTACAGGTCTTTGTCTGCACTGGAGTTATTTTCGTGCAGCAGTTCTTCGATGATATAAGCAAATTCCTTGGGCAGGGCTTTTCTTACCTTGGAACGGGTATATTTGGAAGCCACCACCTTACAGATCTTTACCAGTCTGTGCAGGGTGATTTTATACCATTCTTCCAGATCCTCAGCATCTTCTGTTTCCGCTACCTTCTCCAATTTTTGTTCCGGATAGTAAATCAGTGTGGCCAGAGATTTTTTTTCACTATTGCGCAGGCTTTCCCCAAAAATCGCGCTGATCTGATTTTTGATAACGCCGGAAGCATTGCGCAGTACATGGCTGAAGGAATCTGCTTCCCCATGGATATCAGATACAAAGTGTTCTGTCCCTTTTGGCAGGTTCAAAATCGCCTTCAGGTTGATGATCTCCGTTGCCGCGCTGTTAATATTTTTATACTGATCTGACAGCAGCTTCATGTATTTCACTTCTTCTGCTGTAAAGTTACCATCACCACAATACATAAATGCACCTCTATTCTTTGTCCACTTGTGCCTACCTTTTCAGTATAGCACCAAAAAACAGATTTTCCTAGTGAATTTTCCAAAATCGGGACAAAAAACGCCCCAATACCGATTGTATTGAGGCGTCTTCTTATTTATTCTCCTTTTCGTCTTTCTTCTCTTCCAAAAGGCCCGTTTCTTCCGTTTGATCCTCTGCAGCACCTTCCACCGTACCTTCCACAGGCTCTGCCGGCAGGTCTTCGGCCTCTGCAGCACGGGTATCCACAATCCCCGTACCAAAGACACAGGCACCTTCTGCCACTGCCTTACGATTCAGATACAGCAGACATTCCCCTACGGTAACAAAGCCCACGGAAATATAACACAGAAACTGATATACGATATTTTGCAGCATTCCTTCGCCAAAAAAGGAACAGATCAGGTCAAATACAGAATTCCACAAAACAGACACACAGCCCAACAGAAACAGATATCCAAAGGTGCGCCACCATTTGCCCTGCACCAATGCCTTGCTGCTTCTGAGGGCATCCCACCCTTTTTTCTCTTCAAAGGCTATGCAGTAAGTATACAACCCCCAAGCAATCCCAAAGTAAACACCCGGAACAATAACAAAGCTGCCCAAAAGTACCAGCGCACCGTAAATAAACCCTGTAATCAGAATGGCAGGCATATGGTTCAACGCTTCAGAAATGGCCTTCCCTGCCTCTATCTTTTCCCCCTCGATATACTGCTTTGTCATTTTTGCAATGGCAATCACCCCTACCGGCTGCAGGAACATGGTAACTGCATACAACAGAAATTCCTGCGTCAGCAGGTTCACCATCATATTCAGCATTTCCTGCATTTGCGCCTGACTGAAGCCCATCGTCGCATCTATGTGGAGCAGGTATCCCTGCGCCTGATTCATTCGTTCCAGAATCACACTTTCCAAAAGGGAAATAGGCAGAAAAATAAACAGCAGGACTTTTACAAAAGAGCCAAATATCGCTGCAAAAATATGCATTGCCTCTGCGGCCAGCTCCATCCATCTATATTCTCTATTGTAGATCTGACTTCTCAATAAAATCATCCTTTCGTTTTCTTCTATGATAAGGTATGATACCATATTTCTACAGAAAAACCAATTGCATCCCGCCGTTGTAATTCTGAATTTTTTGTGAACAAAAAAGGAGGACAAGTCGTCCTCCCTGCTTTTTGATTTTTTTATTACAGTTTCTTTTCCAAACAGATCAGATTTTCCCAAATCACCTGCTGGAAGAAAAACAACGTCTTTCCTGCCAGTCTGTAGCCCAGAGAGGTATACAGACTTTCTGCTGGTTTGTTTCCTTCATATGTATCGATACGGACAGTCTTGCAACCTCGTTTTCTTGCCAGTTCTTCGGAAAAGGCAATGAATTCCTTTCCCCTGCCCTGTCTTGCACAATCAGGACGGATACAAAGCATATGAATGACAAAAACTTCGTCTCCTTGCGCTTCATATTCCCAGGGGATTTTTGCATATTCATCCAGCTGGATATGGTTCAGATTAGCACAGCCGAACAAACGGCCCTTTTCATCCTCTCCAACATAAAGAGTCCCTTCCTTCCACGCTTTCTCTGCGTGGGCTCTGGTTGGATACTTTCCCTTAATCCAGTTGCTGTAGCTGACTGTTTCCGCTTCATGATCCAATATTTCACGGAAGACTCTTTCCACTTCCTGTAAATCGCTTTCTCTTGCCGGACGGATCAACAAAATCCCTCCTCAGCTTTTCTGGCGGTGCATTTGATACATGGCTGCAGTCAGTATTGCAATCTGACGCAGCTGTTCCTGCAGTTTTTCGTGAATTTCATGGAGTTTCATCAGTTCCGCTTTTTTTGCTACAAGCAATGCCTCAGCATTGGGAACAGATCTGTCATCTTCCAGCTTTTCGATATCTGCGATCAGCGCATAGCCTTCCCTTCTTGTTCTGCCAATATCATCTTCCAAATGGTGCGCCAGATGATTTGCCATTTTCATAGGGTCTTCTGCCAATTCGATCATACCGCCTACATTCATCATCATGATGTTATTGTATCTGTTCAAAATCGTAGCCATAAGTCCTTCCTCCTTCTTTTCACTGCTTCTTTTTTATCTGTCACCCAGTCTCAAACTGGGGTTGGCATTCAGATCCAGTCCATCTCTTACCCCTGCCATATATTCATAATATGCCGCACAGCCGATCATAGCGGCATTATCCGTGCAAAGGATCGGAGAAGGAATACTCAGTGTAAATCCTTCTTTTTCGCAGGCTTCCTGCATCTTTCCGCGCAATGTGCTGTTAGAGGCAACACCGCCGGCCAGCGCAATCTTTTTCACGCCGTTGGCTTTTGCCGCCTTGATGGTCTTACCTACCAGCACTTCCACCACGGATTGCTGGAAGCTGGCTGCAATATCTTCGGGGACGATTTCTTCGCCCATCATCTTCTGTTTATTTACATAATTCAGGACTGCTGATTTTAACCCGCTGAAGCTGAAATCATAACTGTCTTCCTCCAGAAATACTCTGGGGAATTTTACTGCATCAGGGTTTCCCAGCTTTGCTGCTGCATCAATCTTCGGGCCGCCGGGATATCCCATACCGATGGCACGGGCAACCTTGTCATAAGCTTCCCCGGCTGCATCATCTCTGGTTCTGCCCAGAATTTCGTATTTGCCGTAATCAGAAACATACACCAGATGAGAATGGCCGCCGGAAACCACCAGAGCCATATAAGGCGGTTCAAAATCCTTATTCTGGATATAGTTTGCACAGATATGACCTTCAATATGATGCACGCCGATCAGCGGTTTATCCGCCGCAAAAGCCAGTGCCTTTGCTTCTGCCAGACCAACCAGCAGTGCCCCTACCAAACCCGGGCCGTATGTTACACCGATGGCATCCATTTCTTCCAGTGTCATCCCTGCATCTGTCAGTGCTTTTTTAATAACACCGTCAATGTTTTCCACATGCTTTCTGGATGCGATCTCCGGAACGACACCACCATACAGGGTATGCAGGTCGATCTGGGAAGAGATCACGTTAGAAAGCACTTCTCGGCCATTTTTCACCACCGCTGCCGCTGTTTCATCACAGCTGGATTCGATGGCCAGTATATAAATATCTTTTCTTTCGTCCATAGTTTTTCTTATCCCTCCTTCGGGAATTCAATGGTGATGGTTTTTCTTTCCTCACCCAGCTCTGCCGCAGGGAAAATTTCCCGTACTGCAGGCAGAAACGCTTCCGGTTCATTCAAAGAAGGACTGAAATGAGTCAGCCACAATTTTTCCACATTGGCATTTTTCGCCATGCGGGCCGCCTCAGAAAACAGCATATGCTTGTTTTCTCTTGCCTTCTGTTTCTTATCCTCTTCGCCGTACATCCCTTCGCAGATAAAAAGCTGTACCCCTTTTACAAACTGCATGATGCGATCCACCGGGCGGCTGTCCGTACAGTACGCCACAGAAATCCCTTTTCTGGGCTCTCCCAGCACCATCTCCGCCGTGTATGTCTTGCCCTCATGTTCCACACTGCCTTCCTTCTGGATGCGTCCCCAGAGCGGCTTTGGCAGCTGCAATGCTTCTGCCTTTTTCACATCGAACTTGCCCTTGCGGTTCAAATCGATACGGTAGGCATAGCATCTGACCATATGGTCCGCCATACAGTGATGGATCTCGAATTCACCTACCCGAATGGGGTTTGGTGCATCCTTATCCAGTTCTATAAATTCTATTTCAAAAGGAAGTTCGGGGGCAATGATGGTCAGACCTTCCACTACCTTCTGCAGACCCACAGGCCCTACCATTTTCAGCGGTTCTGTTCTGCCGGCATTGCCAATGGTCAAAAGAAGACCCGGCAGACCGGAAATATGGTCTGCATGGAAATGGGTGATGCAGATCACATCAATGGCCTTAAAGCCCCATCCCAGCATTTTCATGGTCACCTGCGTGCCCTCGCCGCAGTCGATCAGTGCCAGCCTGCCGTTGAGCCGCGCCAGCATTGATGTCAGAAAGCGGCTGGGCATAGGCATCATGCCGCCTGTCCCCAGTAAGCAAATATCTAACATTTGATTTTCTCCTTTGTATCTTTCGTTTCAATTCCGGAAAACAGTATTCCCATTTTCACTCTTTTATCATACCGCAAAAGTGGGTAAAATACAATATTTTCTGAAAGAGAAAAGAGGGCAAATGCCCCCTTTATTTCACCTCAAATTCTCCGGTCAAAACATATCCCGTTCGGCTGCGGTGTCCTTCTTCTGCAGGCCGCGTGAAAAAAGCCGGCTTGCTGTTTGCTGTTTTATAAAACATCTGCCATTCCTTTAATATTTCACCGTTGGTTTCTGTTGTAATATCAGAATTTTTCGGCGCAGAAAACGGGAAATTCATCATTTCATAAACGATCGGCAGGCAAACACGATATCTTCCTGCCTCCAACGCATCCCCGTAGGGATACAGCCTGTAGGTCATGCTGTTTCTGCCATTCTCCTTTTCATTGTCATAATGATACCAATTCCCCGGGATGCCGATACTGATCCCATCTATATCCATATCATTCACCAGCGGCATTCTTTCCCAGCATTCTCCGTTCCATTTCTGCAGGAAATATTCCTCTCCCGCTGTAAAAGACTGGGGTTCCCCATTCTGCACCAGCAGGGTAACCGTGTTTTCTGCGGTATTGGGGAACACCTCCATAGATAAACGGGGCATTCTTGCGCCATTCAGTGTAATTACATCACCTTCCGCTGTTCTTTTCCAGATCGTATCCATATCGGTCGCATCTGCCGTTGCGCGAAGTTCCATATACCAGACGCCCGCAGGCCCCGCATACCCCTGCAGAGGGCCTCTCCAATAGGGGCTTTGTTTTTTCATGATGAAAAAATCATAGGATTTGTCCAGCCAGACCGTATCCTCTTTGTCTTCCTTTTGTTCGATCTGCAGATGCAAACAGTGATCTTCCTCTTCTAATGTCCCGCCCAGAATTTCCGCAATATCCTCCGCAGCGATCAGTGTCTTTCCATCCTTCACCCAAAGCGGATGCTGTAATTCTTTTTTCGTACCATCCACCAGCAGCGTTGTTTCCCTTTCTGCCGCAAAGGCTGTGCCTGTAAACAAAAACGTCAATAACATTCCCGTTATGAAAAATCGTTTCATTGCCTGTCCCCCTTATTTCACCTCAAATTCGCCATATAGCATATAATGGGTATCCTTTTTTCCATCGGTTGTGCTCAGCCCCGCACCCTCAAAATAGAAATCCGGCTCACCCCAATGGGTGGAATAATAAAAGTCCCAGCCCAATTTTTCTACTTCACCGTTTTCAAAATATGTATCCCATGGGCTTCCATAGGCATTCTGCAGATGGTAGCGATAAGAAAACGGAATGCCCATGCGGTACTGCCCCGCAGGAAGTTCTGCATATACCCGACGCCCTACAGGGGTAATGCCATCCATATTGTCTTCGGTTCTGGTGGCGTAGATGGTAAATCCAACATCATCGATGTATTGCGGCTCTGCTTCCTTCACCCTTTCCCAGCCGTTTTCCGTCATCTGTTCCAGGGTAAACTCATACCCAAAGAGGAAAGACTGGGGTTCTTTGTTTAGAATCGTGCCCTTCAGCCGTTTTTCTTCTTTGTCATATTCCACATCCAGCGTAACCTCCGGCATTTTCTTGGCCCGCAGTTCGATCATTTCCTGCCCGTTATATTGGAACCAGCCCACATCATACCCCATGGCTTCCGCCAGTTTTCTGAAGGGCAGATACAGCTTGTCTCCCTGCCGGAACGCTTCCTCCAGCGGTTCGGCCTTTCGGTACCCGCCATCGGCCATTTCAAAAAGGGTCCCATTCGGCAGAAGGTATGCTGTCCTTGCCGCTTCCGGTGTGACTGTTTCTTTTTTCAATGCCACCGATCTCTGGAAAGTGATAAGCTCCCCATTATCCTTCGCCTGACTGCCGGTCAGCCGTTCCAGATCGGATAAAGCGACCGTCCATTTTCCATTTTTGCGAATAGGCTCCTCCTGCAATGTGACTTCTGTGCCATTTCTCAAAAAACAAACTTTCTGCTCTGCACCATAAACAACCCCTGTCATCATAAGTACACCTGCAAAAAAGATACATAAAATCCGTTTCATAAAAAGTCCCCCTTTCTTTTCCTCAGAATACCACTTTTTCCCCTTCCTTAGGTTACAGTCCCCTTACAAAACTCTTTCAGATTTCTTAAGATTTCCACAGAAAAACGCCATTTTCCACTGCCTAAAAAAAAATACGTATTTTCTGTTTATTTTTCTTGCAAAAGTGTTCCTTTTCTGCTAGAATATCTTTGTTATGTCACATAGGCAAGTTTGAAGGAGGTGCGACAGATGGCTAAATGTGCAATTTGTGAAAAAGGCCAGATTACAGGTCATAGAATCAGTATCGAACGTTCCCAGGTATCCAGACGTGCGAATAGAAAATGGAAACCCAATGTAAAAAAAGTAAAAATCGTTGAAGACAACGGCAACATTAAATCTATTTATGTTTGCACAAGATGCATGCGTTCCAACAAAATCACACGTGCAATCTAATTCCAACGAATGTTAAAAGCCATTCTTTTCTGATGAAAAGAACGGCTTTTTTTCGTGTGCGGAGAAAACGATTTACAGCGGATTGTCTATAAAACAATGTTTACATCCGATTTTCAGATCATCTCCTGTAAGTGACTTGCGGAGCAATGATACATAGCCCAAAGGGCTGTGAACCCGTCAGGGTAAAGATGAGCAAAACGAAGTTTTACGAATCCGTTTTCTACAAATCGTTTTCTGTTTTCACTTTTTCACCAACCAGCACCCCAGACAGACAAAAAAAATCCCCACCAGGTACACGCACTTGGGGATCAGGCAGGCCAGAAGCAGTCCTATCCCCACAGCAATCAACAGAAGTCCCCCCAGCCACTGGGTCGGGGCACCGTTACATCTTCTGCGCATCCCGTCACCCCCTTTTTCCATTTTTATGCAAAGGCGGGGAGTTTCGTGCAAGCAAAAAGCTCAGGTCATTACGACCCGAGCTTTTTTAATCTCTTGATTTGATTACATACAGATAGCCTGTCTTGATGTCGATGGTGGCTCTTTCCTCCGCCAACACATTGCTGACTGCAATATAATCGCCATCCAATGTCAATGTAGCATCCGTCAGGGGATAGGAAAATCCCTGCAGGGTGATCCCTGTCACTTCCATGGAAAGAGGCAGTGTAGAAACCAGATCCCCCGCCTTTCCCTCTATCGTCAGGTGCCTGTCAATGACCTCCACGCAGTTCTTATCATCCACCAGTCTGGCTCTCACGCCTTTCTTCAAAAGGGAAAGCAGATAATGGGCATTGGCCAGCGTATGGTCAAATCTGTCTCCAATGCCGCCAAACAGCACCACGTCCGTTGCCCCCAGCTCCAGAGCCAGAAAAATCCCCAGTTCCATATCCGTTTCATCTTTTCTGGTAGGGAACTGTCGAATGGGAATATTTTTCCCTTTATAATATTCCAGCACATCGGAAGATGTGGAGTCAAAATCCCCAACGATATAATCGGGATCGATGCCCAGTGCCTTTGCATGAGCCATACCCGCATCACAGCAGATAATCGCATCTGCATCGGTCATGTATTCCTTACAGAAGCCATAATCATTGATCTTTGCCCCTGCAAAAATAATCACTTTCATGCTTATTCATACTCCTTGAAAATTTCCAGAAAGCCCTTTGCCGCCCCTGCAATGTCTTCCTTTCCAAACACGGCAGAGCCTGCAACGATGACATTTGCACCGGCATCCAGCACTTCCCGCACGTTATCCAATGTGACACCACCGTCTACTTCGATATCGAAATCCAGCCCCAGTTCTTTCTTCCATTCCGCCAGCTGTCTGATTTTGGAAACGTGCTGTGCCATGAATTTCTGACCGCCGAAACCGGGTTCTACTGTCATCACCAGAACCATATCTACGTCTTTGATAAAAGGATATACCACTTCCACAGGTGTTCTGGGGTTAATTGTGATCCCCGCTTTTGCGCCTGTTGCTTTGATCTGCTGAATCACTTCCGCAGGATATTTTGTTGCTTCTACATGGAAGTTGATGATGTCTGCACCGGCTTTACGGAATTCTTCCACATATTTTTCAGGCTCTACGATCATCAGGTGTGCATCAAATACCATATTGCTGTCTTTTCTGATGCTTTTAATCACAGGGATACCAAAAGAAATGTTAGGAACAAATCTGCCATCCATCACATCCAGATGGATATAAGGTGTACCTGCATCTTCCACAATTTTCAGCTGTTCCGCTACTTTCCCAAAATCGATGGAAAGCATGGAGGGGGAAAGTTTGATGTTCATGTTAATATCTCCTCTCTTCTTCTTCCTTCAGTTCGTTATAAATCGTTACATATCTGTCATATCTCATCTGATCCACAGCCTGACCGATCTGTTCTTTCACAGCACAGTCGGGCTCGTTGATATGGATACAGCCGTTGTAATAACACTTATGGTTAAAATCTTCAAATTCACGGAAATAGTACTGCAGTTTTTCCGAAGGGATATGGGTCAAAAACAAAGAGGTAAACCCGGGAGAATCCACAATATAACTCTTATCTGTGATCTGGATCAATTCTGCATGGCGTGTGGTATGCTTGCCTCGCTGAATCTTTTCGCTGATCTCCCCAGTGCCCAGTTCCAGACCAGGAAAAGCCGCATTGATGAGGCTGCTTTTGCCTACACCGGAAGGCCCTGCGAATACAGAAATCTTATTTTCCAGTGCGTGACGCAATGCCTCAATGGCGATACCCTTTTCTGCGCTGGTGCAGATCACAGGATAACCAGCCTTGCGATATATTTCCGCCGCTTCCAGATATCTTTCCTTCTTATCTTTGTCAATTTTATTGATGACGATGACGATGTCCAATTCCTGTTCCTCCGCAAGGAGCAGGAATCTGTCCAACAGGTCAAGGTTCATATTCGGGCTTTTGGCCGCAAATACAATGACAGCCTGATCTACATTTGCTACACGGGGGCGGATCAGTTCGTTTCTTCTGGGCAGGATCTCATCCAGACTGCCCTTCTTGTTTTCCTCATCCAGAACAGAAATGCGCACCGCGTCCCCCACTGTAGGGCGAATACCCTCCTTGCGGAAAATCCCTCTGGCACGACATTCGTAAACGCCTGCTTCCGTATCGATATAATAAAACCCGCCGATCCCTTTTAAAATTACGCCTTCCAGCATTTTTTCACCTTATCCTCAAAAATTTATTCTCCAAAGTTCACACTCTGGGACCACTGCTGCGCATTATCCAGATAGCAGGTCACTGTGCCGCTGCCACGACCCGTTACAGGCACGCTGTAAGGGAATTCGGAAACATCACGGTATTCATCCACAACAGGGAAAGCACCATCTGCATCATTCTTTACTACTCTGACATAAACAGAACCATTTGCACCTGCAGGGGCATTGATAGTAAAGTATTTTGTGCCCTGCCCATTGCTCTGGCTGTTTCCTGCAGAAGGAGCAGAGGAATCACCATTCCCTGCGCTTGCACCTGTACTCACTACCAGATTGACTACGCTGCCACGAGAAACTTCTGTATTTGCCGCCACTGTCTGTGTGATAACCTTGCCTGCCGCAACACGGTCACTTGCCGCTTCGGAAACGCTGCCTACTTTCAGGCCAACCGCTTCCAGAGAGCTTTTTGCACCTTCCAGCGTTTCATTCACCACACTGGGAACCACAACGCTGCTGTCTTCATCCCCCTTGCTGATGGTCAAAACGATGTTGCTCTTTGCTGTGATCATTTTCCCTGCTGCAGGTTCCTGTTTGATGACTGTCATCGGGTCTGCTTCAGGGTCATTTACATATTCGATCTGTGCCACATCGCCTACCAGACGGATGATCGCTTCCAGTGCATCCTTTTCTTTCTTGCCTTCTACATTCGGCATCTCTTCTTCCGTCAGGCCAAGGCTGATCTTTACGCCGATCTTAGTGCCTTCCTTGATCATGGTGCCTTCGCTGACAGACTGATAAATGATATAGCCTGTATCATAGAAGCTGCTGTAATCTTCCCCTTCTTCCACCAGAATGATACCCATTTCTTCTGCAGCCTTCACCGCATCTTCATAGGGTATGCCAATAAACAGGGGTGCTTCCATGCCACCATCTTCCGCGGAAAAACCGCCAAAGCCGTCAAAACCGCCGCCAAGGAATTTGATGCCCACAGCAGAAATGATGCCGATGATGACCAGAGCCGTAATCACAGCCGCAAGAATCACCTTGCGCTCTGTCTTTCTGTCCTGTTCGTTATCATAATTCGCTTCCGCTCTGGGATTTCTGCGCACTCTCTCCGGACGTCTGCTGGTCTTCACTTTTTCGGATGCCATATATTCGCTTTCGTACTCATCCTCTTTGGAAAGCTGAGGAAGTTTCTTACTGTACTTGTCAAAACCTACCAGAGGTGTATATACATCCCCTTCTTCCTCTTCTGCTTTCTCCTCTCCCAGCTCAATGGGCTTGGGAATGATCTTCATTTCCTGAAATTCCGGTTCTTTTGCTTCCACAACGGGCTCCGCTTTCTTAGCCATGCGGATCGCTTCCAGTTCTTTCGGATCAGCAGGCTTCGTTGTCTGGGGCGTTTCCTGTGCCGCCTGAGCTGCTTTTTCTGCCGCCGCCCTTTCCTGTGCTGCACGCAACTGTGCCGCCGCTTCCGCCCTTCTGGACATACGCACGCCTGTGCCTGCTGCCGCTGCAGCAACTACAGCAGCTTCTTTCGCCGGTTCCTCTTTCTTTTCCACAGGCTGCTCTTTCTTTCCCGCACCGGTGATATCTGCTCTTGCACGGATCAGATCTGCCAGCAGCAGATCAATATTGGCATATCGTTCATCGGCCTTTTTCATAGTTGCTTTTTTGATGATGCCCTCTAAAGAAGGTGTACAGTTCGGATTATACTGACGGATATCAGGCAATTCATCATTGATATGCATCAGTGCGATGCTTACGGAATTATTCCCTTGAAAGGGCAGAACCCCTGTGATCATTTCAAACATAGTGATCCCCAGAGAGTAAATATCACTCTTTTCATCCACATAGCCGCCTCTCGCCTGTTCGGGGGAGAAATAATGGACAGAACCTGCCGCATTGGCTGTTGTCGTCATGGTAGATGCGGTAGCTGCGCGGGCAATGCCAAAGTCTGTTACCTTTACCACACCGTCTGTTCCCACCAGAATGTTCTGGGGTTTGATATCTCTATGTACGATATGGGCTTTATGAGCCTGACTCAATGCGGATGCGATCTGGATCGCAACGTTGATGGTAGAACGGGAATCGAAAGGAGCCTTTTCCTTGATGGCCTTTTTCAGCGTATCCCCATGGATATATTCATTTACAATATAGTTTATATCGCCATCCTCGCCCACATCATATGCTCTTACGATATTGGGATGAGACAGTCTTGCTACGGAACAGGCTTCGGAACGGAAACGCTCAATAAATTCTTCATCTCCAATGAATTCTTCACGCAAAACCTTGATCGTTACATAACGATCCAGCTTTCTGTCCTTGCCTCTATATACCACAGCCATGCCGCCGGAACCGATTTTTTCTAAAATTTCGTATCTGCCGCTCAGGACAGTACCCGGATTCAATAACATCTGTGTAACCTCCTACTTATATCTGAACCAGAATCAGGGAAATATTGTCAAAACCGCCTTTTTTGTTTGCCTCTGCAATCAGCAGTTCTGCCTTTCTTTCCAGATCTGTACGTTTATTCAGGATCTTCGCCATTTCTTCATCCTTCAAAAGACCACAAAGGCCGTCTGTACAAAGGAGCAGAATATCCCCTGTTTTCAAAGAACGAATGGCCGTGTCCGTTTCCACCGTATCCCGGATACCGATGGCACGGGTAATGACATTTCGCTTCGGGTGGGTCGCCGCTTCCTCCTTGGTGATATTCCCCATCTTGACCAGTTCCATCACATAGGAATGATCTGTCGTCAGGGGTAACATCTCTCTTTTGCGGAACAGATAAGCTCTGCTGTCCCCCACATGGGCCACATAGACCTTATCCTCACGGATGGCTGCCGCCACAATGGTCGTCCCCATTTCCGCAAATTCCCTTGCCGTATTGGACTTTGTATAGACCTCTTTATTGGCTGCCGCCATGGCCCCTATCATCATATCCAGCATATCATCACTGGTGGCATGCTTCATTTCTTTCCAGAAATGGGCAAGGAAAGCTTCAATGGCACTGCTGGATGCCACCTCACCGGCATTGCATCCACCCATACCATCCGCCACCAGATATAAATTCTCTGCAGGATCTTCCCCCGCTGAGATGTAGTATGCATCTTCATTATTTTTGCGACATTTGCCAATATCGCTCATACCAACTGCTTTCAAATCGTCCACCTCCCCTGGTGAATCTGTTTTCTCTCAGTCTTCTTTTGCCTGCTCTTTCATATGACTCCGTCTCAGCTGACCGCAGGCTGCATCAATATCACTGCCCAGTTTGCGTCTGACGGTGGTTTCCACGCCGTTTTCATTCAGGATAGAAGCAAAGCGTTTCACCCTTTCGGCGGTACTTTTCACATAGTTTCTTTCCTTTACGTCATTCACCGGAATCAGGTTTACATGACAAAGCATATCCCGCAGCTTCTTTACCAGTTCCCACGCATGTTCATCCCCGTCGTTTACCCCATGGATGAGGGCATATTCGAAGGTGATGCGGCGTTTTGTTTTGTCCGCATACTCCCTACAGGCCTGCAGCAGTCTATCCATACTATAGACCTTTGCGATGGGCATGGTCTGCGTGCGGATGCCGTCATTGGGTGCATGAAGGGAAACCGCCAGTGTGATCTGCAGGTCTTCCTCTGCCAGATCGTAAATCTTATCCACCAGACCGCAGGTAGAAAGGGTGATATGCCTCTGGCCCATGTTCTGCCCCTTGGGGTCATTGATGAGACGCAGGAATTTCACCACATTATCGTAATTATCCAGCGGCTCTCCGCTGCCCATCAGCACTGTGCCGTGAACGCGTTCCCCACAATCCTTCTGGATGGCATAGATTTGGGAAAGCATTTCCCCTGCGGTCAGACCTCTTTCTACGCCGTCCAAGGTGGATGCGCAGAATTTACAGCCCATACGGCAGCCTACCTGGGTGGAAATGCAGACCGTATTGCCATGCTCATATTTCATCAATACACTTTCGATGATGGCACCATCGGAAAGGGCAAAGAGGTATTTTCTCGTTCCGTCGATCTGGGAGACCAGCTTTCGCACGATCTCCACGCCGTTGATGGATGCTGTTTCCGCCAGCTTTTCCCGAAGACCTTTGGAAAGGTTCGTCATTTCCTCAAAGCTGTCCACCTGTTTGGCATGGAGCCAGTCGAAAATCTGCTTTGCACGGAATTTCGGCTCGCCCAATTCCTTCAGCAGGTCTTCCAGTTCCTTTATATTCATGGATTTGATATCAATTTTCGCCATATCTTAATCCTTTCTTCTCATTCTGGAAATGAAAAAGCCGTCTGTTCCTGTTTTGTGGGGCAGCAGGGTGATATATCCCTGTTCCGCCGTATCTTCCCTCCATCCTTCTGGCAGGAAAGATGTAATGTCCTCTGCCTCAAATTCAGGATGGTTTTTCAGGAACCATTCCAGATTTTTTTCATTTTCCTTGCGGCACAGGGTACAGGTGCTGTACACCAGAACGCCGCCAGGTTTTACATAGCCTGCCGCATTTTCCAGAATTTCTTTCTGGATGTTTGTCAGGCTGTCGATTTCATTGCCGTCTTTTTTCAGGCGGATATCCGGCTTCTTGCGCATCAGCCCCAGACCGGAGCAAGGTGCATCCACCAGAACGCGGTCGAACAATTCATGTTCTTCCTCTTTTTCCGCCGCATTTTTTACTTTACATGTCATCATGCGGATACCGAGGCGTTCCGCCCCCTCTTCCATCAGCTCAATCTTATGCTCATAAATATCACAGGAAATCAATTCCCCTTCGTTTCCCATCTGTTCTGCCGCTGTAAAGCTTTTTCCGCCGGGAGCCGCACACATATCCATGATGCTTTCGCCATTTTTGGGGTCTAAAATCTTCACCGCCAGCTGAGAGCTTTCATCCTGCACATGGAACAGCCCTTTCTGGAAGGCTTCCAGTCGGCTCAAGTCTGCTGTCTTTGTTAGATGCAGGGCATGTTCGGAAACACCACCGTCTGTTACCTCCACCCCTGCCGCTTCCAGCATCTCTTTCAATTCTTTCTTGTTTGTTTTCAATGTATTCACGCGAATGGTCACATCGGGGGCTTCATTATCAAAAATACAGATTTTTTCCGCATCTTCGTAGCCGTAATATGCCACCCACATCCGCACCAGCCACAGGGGATGGGAATAGGCCACGGAAAGATATTCCGCCGTCCCTGTTTCGGGCATGGGAATCTGATTTTTCTTCTTGGCCGCCGTACGCAGCACACCGTTTACAAAACCCTTCAGGGAACCATAGCCTCTTACTCCCGCTAATTTTACCGCTTCGTTCGTGGCCGCAGAATCGGGCACATCCATGAAGTACATCTGATACACCGCAGAACGCATCACCGCCAAGAGCCATGGCTTCATCTTTTCCGTCTTTGTTTTGGAAAATGTATTCAGCACATGGTCGATGTAAATCAGGTTTCGCAAAGTACCATTGACCACTTCCGTCACAAAGGCCCTATCTTGTCTGGGCATCGCACCGTTCTGTCGGAGCAACCGTCGCAAAGTCATATTATTATAGGCTTCTTCCGTCATGATCTCCATGAGGGCTTCCGCCGCGATTTCTCTGGGATTGATCTGGATCATTTTTCCATTCCTTCCGTTTAAGTCATTCTTTCTCAACATAATATTATAAGACAAAAAGCATATTTCTTCAAGGATTTCACCCTCTTTTCAACAAAAAACGCCCCACTTTTCCGCCATCTGCAAAAACACCAAAAGGCTAACCCTCTTTCGAGAGTTAGCCTTTTCTTTTTTTAGTCATCCCTTCTGCCGAAGATGGCAATCAGTCGAAGCAACTGTGCCACTGCCGCAAAGGCCGCCGCAACATAGGTCATGGCCGCTGCACTCAGCACTTTCTTCGCACCGCCAATCTCATCGCTGTCCAGAAAACCGTCCGCTACCAGCAGGTCAATCGCTCGGTGGGATGCATTGAATTCCACAGGCAGGGTAATGAGAGTAAACGCCACGGACAGGGAGAAAAACAGAATGCCGATCGTCACCAATGTGCTGCCGCCACCGCTGAAAATGAAACCAATCAGAATCAGTGGAATCGCCAGTCTGGAACCAAAATTCGCCAGTGGCACCAGCAGGCTTCTCAGCCCCAGTGGTGCATAGCCCACATCATGCTGAATGGCATGGCCTGTTTCATGGGCCGCAACGCCCAGTGCCGCTACCGATGTGCTGTCATACACACTCTGGGACAGACGCAGTGTTTTTGTTCTGGGGTCATAATGGTCTGTCAGATTGCCCGCTACACGCTGCACGCTGACATCGTAAATCCCTGCGTTCTGCAGCATCTGGGCTGCCACCTGAGCCCCGGTAAATCCTCTTCTGTTTCTTACTCTGGAATATTTATTGAACGTGCTGGATACTTTTGTCTGTGCCACCATAGAGAAGATGAACGCAATGATCACCAGAATATACCAGGGATCCATGCCGTATCCATAACCATAGCCGTAATACATAATGGTTCCTCCTATCTTATTTTAACAGGACGCCCGTTTCCATGGCATGACCGCGCAGATATGCATCAGCCGCCATTTTCTTCCCGCCGCGGGCCTGCACTTCCTTGATGCGCAGGATACCGTCGCCGCATTTTACCGCAAAGTCTTTTTTTGTTACTTCTACGATTTCCCCGTATGCAGCATCGGGATAGTCTTTGTCTTCTTTTTCTGCCCAGAACATTTTCAGGGGCTCTTCTTCAAAGACAGCGTATGCGCCATGACCGGGATACATTCCTCTCATCAGGTCGATGATTCGCTGTCCTTCCATGGCCCAGTCGATATGGCCGGTTTCCTTGAACAGCATCGGTGCATGTGTTGCTTTTGCATCATCCTGAGGGATGCGTTCAATGGTACCTGCTTCCAAGCCATCAATGGTTTCCAGCAGCAGTTCTGCACCGACTACAGCCATTTTGTCATGCAGGTCTTCAAAGTTATCTGTGGGCAGAATCTCCACTTCTTTTTTCAGCAGCATATCCCCTGTATCCATACCTTTTGCCATAAACATGGTTGTAATACCTGTTACTTTTTTACCATCGATGATGGCACGCTGCATAGGTGCCGCACCTCTGTATTCAGGCAGCAGAGAACCATGTACGTTGATGCAGCCGTATTTTGGCATGTTCAAGATATCTTCTGGCAACAGCTGCCCAAAGGCTGTGACAGCGATCAGATCTGCATCATAGCTGCGCAGTTTTTCGATCATTTCCGGTTCTCTCACCTTGATGGGCTGCAACACTTCAATGCCATGCTCCAGTGCCAGTTCCTTTACGGGAGTAAACTGCATTTTTTTGCCTCTGCCCTTGGGTTTGTCGGGCTGTGTGACAACGGCCACAACTTCATGCTTTGTCAGCAGGGCTTTCAGAGAATACACCGCAAAATCGGGTGTCCCCATAAAAATCACTTTCATCAGGCTTCCTCCTTATTCTTCCACAGGCAGAGCCTTATCGATATACAGGATGCCGTCCAGATGGTCAATTTCATGACACAGGGCACGAGCCATCAACTCTTCCCCTTCGATGATGAATGCATTGCCGTCTCTGTCCATGGCTTTTACTTTTACATAGTTAGGTCTTTCCACAGGCGCATATTTACCGGGAACACTCAGGCAGCCTTCGTCATCTGTCTGAGAACCGCTTGTTTCCAAAATTTCAGGGTTAATCAGTTCCACCAGACCTTCGCCGATATCAATAACAACGACTCTTTTCAGGATCCCCACCTGAGGAGCCGCCAGACCAACACCGTTTGCTTCATACATGGTATCTGCCATGTCATCTAAGAGTGTCAGCAGGTTGGGGGTGATTTCTTTTACAACTTTACATTTTTTTCTCAGCACTTCGTCTGTGCTGATACGAATGGTACGAATCGCCATAATCTATTCCTCCTGTATTATACTATCTCCAAAAAATGAACAAATTCAAAATTTCTTCTTAAAAATATCTTAAAATACAATATAAAATTATATCATAAATTCCGTTTATATACAATGCCGCTGAAAGGTTCGGGAAACAAAGAAGTTTCCCGAGTGGAATCCGCAGGTGAAAACCACGCTTTCCACCAAGGAAAACAGTGCATCCCCTGTTTTACGGGCATGCATCTGTTTATTCTTCTGTCTTACTCGTCCAAATCCTGATTTGGACGAAGGCGGCTCTGCCGCCTTTATACAATATTCGTCGGGTTCAGAGCCAACTGGTATTTCACATTGAATTTTCGGCCTTTTTTCTGCTTTTCCACCACGGGCAGAACCAATTCCCTGAGGGCGTTTTCTTCCGCCGCTTTTATGATGAGTTGATAGCGGTACTCCCCACGGAATTTGGGCAATGCCGCAGGCACAGGGCCTAAAATCATGGCAATGCCTTCGCCGTCTGCCTTTGCAATTTCTGCCGCCAATTTCTGCCCACTGGTTTCTGTCGTCTCTTTTTCCTCTCCGGAAACGAGGATGCTGAAAAAAGAAGAAAAGGGCGGCTGTCCCATCATCTGCCGCATCAGTATCTCCTCTGCAAAAAAGCCCTGATAATCCTGGTTTGCTGCATGTTTTATCGCGTAATGCTCTGGCTGATAGGTCTGGATGTAGACTCGACCTCTGTCGTCTCTTCTGCCGGCACGGCCTGCTGCCTGAATCATCAGACGGAAACCTGTTTCTGCTGCGGTGTAACTGTCTATATTTAAAGATAAATCCGCTGCCATGATGCCCACCAGTGTTACATTGGGGTAATCATGGCCCTTGGCAATCATTTGAGTACCGATGAGGATATCGGCTTCGCCCTTGCCAAAAGCCTCCAAAATCTGCTCATGGCTGTGCTTCGTCAGGGTTGTATCCAAATCCATCCGAAGAATACGAGCAGTCGGGAACAACCTTTTCGCTTCTTCCTCGATCTTCTGGGTACCTGTTCCAAAGTATCTGATATATTTTGAACCGCATTTCGGACAGACCTTGGGAATCCCCGTCCTTCTGCCGCAGTAATGGCAGACCAGCGCATGTTCCTTTTCGTGGTAGGTATAAGTGATATCACATTCCGGGCATTTCATGGCTTCCCCGCAGCTGCGGCAGGAAACAAAAGTAGCATACCCCCTGCGGTTCAAAAACAGCATGGTCTGCTCGCCTTTTCTGAGATTTTCCCCAATGGCTTCCTGCAATTCTCTGCTGAAAGCAGAACGGTTGCCCTCTGTCAGTTCCTTTCGCATATCCGTCACAAACACCTGCGGCAATGTACCACCGCCAGTTCTTTCTTTTAGCTCCAGCAGCAGATATTTCCCTTCTTTCGCCCTATGATAACTTACCAAATCAGGCGTTGCCGTTCCCATCAGGAATAGACAGCCATATTTTTCCGCAGCCGCTGCTGCAACATCTTTTGTATCATATTTGGGTGTGATATCAGAAACATAACTGTTTTCATGGGCTTCATCCATGATGATAACACCCACATTCGTAAAGGGCATGAACAAAGCCGAGCGAGGACCGATGATGACAGAAATTTCCCCATCTCTCGCTTTTTTCCATTGGTCTACCCGTTCTCCCATGGAAAGGCGGCTATGGGTCACACTGACCTGATCCCCAAAACGGGAAATAAATCGTTCCAAAATCAGGGGCGTCAATGCAATTTCCGGCACCAGAACAATGGCCTGCTGTCCTTTATCTAACACATCAGCAATGATTTGCATATAGATTTCCGTTTTGCCGCTGCCCGTCACTCCATGGAGTAAAACAGGCCGTTTTTCTTCTTTTTCCATTTCTGCACGGATGGCACGGAGGGCTGCCGCCTGCTCTGCCGTAGGGGTAAACGCATGGGTTCGTTCAAACGCTTCCGCATCAAAAACATCTCGCAGTTCCGTTTCTTTCCGTTCTTTCAGGATGCCTTTTCCCAAAAGAGTCTTGATGGGAGAATCGGTAATCCCGCATTTTGCCTTCAGTTCCTCCGCCGTCACTTCTTCCCCGTTTCGCAGATATTCCAAAAGCAACCTTTGTCCTTCCAGACGCTTGTCCTTTTTTGCCTTTTTCCATACTGCTTCCAAAAGGGGATGCTCCAAATCCAAAGAAAGCAGCCGCTTTTCTTTTTTATACTCACTGCGGCGAAGCTGCTGTTTCAATTCCAGAAGGCCCTTCTCCTCCATTTTGCGAAGAAAGTCCAAAACCTTTCCGCCAAATTCCGCCTGCACTTCATCCAGCGGCACACTGTTCCGTTCTCCCATAAAATCCACCAGCAGCCTTTCCTTCGGTGTCAGCTTCACATCCTCCGCAAAATCCAGAAGGCTGACGGTCCAGCTGCTTTTCGTACGGATGCCCGCCGGCATCATGGCCTGCAGACACTGATTCAAGGTGCAGAAATACTGCTCCTGCATCCATTTTGCCAGTTCCATCAGCTCCGGTGTGAATGTCGGTTTCTCCTCATCCAGCACCTCCATAATATTTTTGATCTTATCTACAGGCACATCCGTTTCCGCTGAGAGAGAAATGACATAGCCCTCTGTTTTTGCATTTCTTCTGCCAAAGGGCACGATCACACGAACCCCCTGACGGACTTCCATCCCCTCCGGCACAGCATAATCGAACAGTTTATCCATGGCGGGGTTATTCAGTCCCACAATCACCTTTGCATACATCATTTCTCACCTCCTTACAGGAAAAGCCCGTAAAAACGGGCTTTCTTTTTCGCAATTATTCTTCTTCCGCTGCCTCTGCTGCTGCCGCTTCTTCTTCCGCCATGCAGTCAAAGATCACTTCTGCCAGCTCGCCTTTTTCTCTTTCTACAATGGGCTGACCCTGACGTACTTTGATCTTGCCTTCATACAGTTCCTGCACCGCAATGGAAACAGGCTTGTCTACCTTGATTTCATCTGCCAAAGGTTCTGCGTTGTCTACCAGCTGTCTTGCTCTTTTTGCCGCGGCAATTACGATGGTGTATCTGCTGCCAATGGTTTCGTCTTCTGCGTCTCTTGTGATTACTTCCAATAAATCAGAATAAGAAGGTCTTAACATAATTACATCTCTCCTTTGAAAATCTTTTTGATCTCTCTGTTTCTGCTGCATTTCATGCCTTCGGCATCAACGATGGTCAGAATATCTTCTGTTGCCTGTTCCACCGTATCATTGATGACCAGATAATCGTATTCATCCACCAGTTCCATTTCTTCCAGCGCACGGCGCAGACGCATATTGATGGTCTCTTTGTCCTCTGTGCCGCGGTTTGTCAGTCGTCTGCCCAGTTCTTCCAAATTGGGCGGAACCATGAATACCAGTACCCCTTCGGGATAGATTTTTTTCACCTGCAGCGCACCCTGTACTTCGATTTCCAGAATCACATTTTTGCCCTGCATCAACTGTTCTGTTACATATTTTCTGGGCGTACCGTAATAGTTCCCGCAGAATTCTGCCCATTCCAGAAGTTCTTTCCGTTCTTTCATCTGTTCGAATTCTTCTCTTGTGTGGAAGAAATAATGCACACCGTGTTCTTCATTCTCTCTGGGTTTTCTTGTGGTTGCGGAAATAGAAAGCGCGAAGTCATTCTTTTCACACAACTGACCGACGATGGTTCCTTTGCCGGAACCGGAAGGGCCAGAGATGATCAATAAAATACCCTGTTTTTTCATACTTGTATCCCCTTATAAAACTGTTTTACTCAAATAAAAGCCGCTTGCCGCTAACTCCATTCGTAAAACTTCGTTTTACTCATGGGTTAGCCTGCTGAATATCCGGTCAAAGATACAAACCAGCTTGTATCTTTCCCCAGCTGCTCATCAGGGCTTTTATTCCAGATTTTGAATCTGCTCCCTAATCTTTTCGATCTCACTCTTCAGTTCAATGGTCGCTTTCACGATCTGGATATCATTTGCCTTGGAAGCGATGGTATTGGATTCTCTGTTCATTTCCTGGATCAGAAAGTCCAGCTTACGGCCAACCTGACCGCCGCCTTCCAGAATATCCTTCAGCTGCACCAGATGGCTTTCCAGTCTGGTCACTTCTTCATCCACACATCCTCTGTCTGCAAAAACAGCTACTTCTGTTGCGATTCTCTGGGGGTCAACATCCACACCGCCCATCAGATCTTTCAGTCTGTTTTGGAGTTTTTCCTGATATTCCACAACCACCAGAGGAGAGCGTTCTTTGACTTCCGCCACCAATGTCTTGATTCTTTCGCCCTTCATGAGGATGTCCTTTTTCAGGTTTTCCCCTTCCACGGTTCTCATGGAAACAAATTTTTCCACCGCTTCATCCAGCGCAGGTGCCAGGGCATCCCAAATGACTGCTTCCTCCTGCTGTGTTTTTTCTACCGTTACCACATCGGGGAATTTTGCCACCAGTTCCAGTTTGCTTTCACCGCCGGAGAGACCAAATTTTTCTTCCAGCAGGTCCAGTTTTTCCATATATGCCGCTGCCAGTGTTTCATTCAGTTTTACTTCCACATCGGCTGCGGAAAAGGTTTCAAAGCTGATGTAAACATCGGTCTTGCCGCGGAATACATCACGCATAATTCTTTTTTTGATCTTATCTTCCAGACTTGCCAGAGAACGAGGCAGTTTGATCGTCATATCGTTATAACGATGATTCACAGATTTCATTTCCACTGTAAATTTACGTTCTTCCGCGATATGTTCGCCGCGTCCGTAGCCGGTCATGCTTCTTACTGTTGCACTCATGTTCGGGTTCCTTTCTTTTTTTCACGTTCAAAATAGATGTTTTATTATACCCTTTCCTTTTCTGATCCGCAACAAAAATTGCAAATTGTATCCACTAATTCTAATTTTATTTTAATCTTTCTTCCATTTATGTACAAGATATAAAACAGATGCAAAACTTCCTGTTCTATGGTAGAATTTAATTTTAGAATATACTCGTTATTTTAAGGAGGTGTCCGCTATGGCACTGGACGGCATTACCACATCTGCCATCGTATCCGAACTGAAAACTGCCCTTCTGGGAGGGCGTATTGATAAGATCCATCAGCCTGTGGCTGACGAGATCCGTATGACTGTCCGTATCCCCGGTATGGGTGCAAAAAAAGTGATTCTTTCTGCCAATTCTGCCCATCCCCGTGTGCACCTGACAGAAAGCACCAGAGAAAACCCCATGACCGCACCCCTGTTCTGCATGGTCATGCGAAAACATATCGCAGGCGGCAAGATCATTGACATTCTGCAGCCTAATTTTGAGCGTATCGTCATCATCCGCGTGGAATCCGCCAACGAAATGGGCGATATCACAATAAAAAACCTCATCCTGGAAATCATGGGCAAACACAGCAATTTGATTTTGACCGATGAAAACGGTAAAATTCTGGACTCCATCAAACGTGTCACCCACGAAAAAAGTTCTGTCCGCGAAGTTCTACCCGGCAAGGAATATGTTTTCCCGCCTTCTCAGGACAAAAAGAATCCTCTGACCGCAACCAGCGGCGATTTCGTTCTCTCCCTCCATGTGCAGGAAGGCAGAAAACTGCAGGAATTCCTCTACCAGACCTATACGGGCATCAGCCCCATCATGGCCGGTGAAATCTGTTCCCGTGCAGGATTGGATGCATCCAACTCCTGTCAGGAAACCACCATCGAAGAAGGGGAAAAGCTTTACGAAGCCTTCGACAAAACCATGGAAACCATCAAAGCAGGTGCCTACCTGCCTGCCATCTATTATCAGGAAAACGGAAAAATCGTAGACTTTGCCGTACTGGAAATGACCCAGTTTCAAAGTTTGCAGAAAAAGGAATTTGAAACCATTTCCGCCCTCTTGGAAGGCTTCTACCTCGAAAAAGACAACGCAGCCCATATCCGTCAGAAAGCACATGATATGCATAAGCTCATTATGAACAACATCGAACGCTGCGTAAAGAAAAAAGAAATTCAGATGAAAACCCGCAGAGAGACCAAAGGCATGGACATGTGGAAGAAAAAAGGCGAACTCTTAACAGCCAATATCTACGCTGTGCCTCAGGGTGTGACCACCTTCAAAACCATCGATTATTACGAAGAAGATATGCCTGAGATCGAAATCGCCATCGACCCTGCAAAAACCCCTGCGGAAAATGCTCAGAAATATTTTGCAAAATATAATAAAGCAAAACGTACACTGGCTGCACTGGAAATTCAGGAAAAACAGAATGAAGAAGAACTGGTGTATCTGGAAAGTGTTTTGAATGCACTGGAAAATGTCAAGGATGATGCAGACCTTTCCGAAATCCGCACCGAACTGGCAGAAAGCGGCTTCCTCCGCCGTCAGGTGCAGAAAAAAGGCCTGCAGAAGCCCAAAAAATCCAAACCCATGCGCTATATTTCTTCCGATGGCTACGAGATCCTCGTCGGCAAGAGCAATCTGCAGAATGATGAACTGACCCTCCGCGTGGCTGACCCCACCGACCTGTGGATGCATACCAAAGACATCCCCGGTTCCCATGTCATCATCCGTACAAATGGGCAGACAGAACTGCCCGAAGCCACCATGGAGGAAGCTGCCAATCTGGCCGCCTTCTACAGCAAGGCGAAAAACAGCAGTATGGTTCCCGTAGATTATACTCATCGAAAAAATATCAAAAAACCCAACGGCGCAAAACCCGGTATGGTCATCTATCTGACCAACAAAACCATTTACATCCATCCCGACGAAAATCGTGTGAACCAGATGAAAACCGAGTAATTAAGAAAGGACTGATCTTATGCAAAAGACATTTCGCTATGCCCTGAAACATAGTTTTCCCATCTTCATCAGCTTCGTACCTGTGGCCCTTGCCTATGGCGTGCTGATGGAAAGTGCCGGCTATAACTTTGTCTGGACAGGTGCATGCAGTCTGTTCGTTCTGGCTGGTTCTCTGCAGTATCTGATGGTCAGCTTCTTTGCCGGCGGCGTTTCTCTGGTGACCGTTGCCATTATGGCTTTGATGGTCAACAGTCGTCATATTTTCTATGGGCTGTCCTTCATCGAGAAATTCCGTTCCTTCGGGTTCTGGAAATATTTCCTCATCTATTCCCTGACGGACGAAAACTATTCTTTGCACTGTTCCCATAACTTCCCCAATGATATCGATGAAAAATGGGCCTATGTGGTGACAGCGTCCATGGCATGGATGTACTGGGTGGTACTGAGTATTGCCGGTGCCCTGATCGGCACTCTCATTCCCTTCGATACCACAGGCATCGACTTCGCCCTGACTGCTCTGTTTATCGTCATCCTCATCGAACAGATGAAAGGGGCAGATAACCGCCTGCCCGCTCTCTTGGCTTTCGTATCCAGCATCGTCTGCCTGTTCTTTTTCGGGCCTTCCAACTTCATCCTGCCCTCTCTCTTGATCACAGTGATGCTGCTGACCATCCTGAGAGCCCGCATCGAACCCGAAAACAAAGAAGAACTCAAAGAAAAGGAGGGAAACTGAAATGGCAATTTCCGCAACACAATCTATCATCATCATCGCCATCTGTGCGGCCTGCACATTCCTGGAACGTGCCCTTCCCTTTATCATTTTCCGCGGCAGAGAAGTTCCTGAGATCGTTCGTTATCTGGGCAGGGTGCTGCCTATGGCAATCATGGCAACATTGGTCATCTACTGTATCAAAGCCATCTCCTTCGCCTCTCTGGCAGGCTGGGTACCCATGGTGATCGCCTCTGCAGTTACTGTTGTTCTGCATCTTTGGAAAGGCAATACCATGCTTTCTATCTTCGGCGGCACCATTTGCTATATGGTTCTGATTCAGCTAGTATTCGTTTAAAAGATGTACATAAGAAAACCCTATGAGAAAATTCCCATAGGGTTCTTTTTTACCTTGATTACAGTTCTACTTCTGCAATATCTGCACCAGCAGCTTTTACTTCATCCAGCACAGGCAGATCATAATGTTCTCTTACCTGATTTTCGATTTCCTGACATACATCAGGATTATCTCTCAGGAACTGTTTTGCATTTTCACGACCCTGACCAATCCGTGTTTCCTTATAGGCATACCATGCACCGCTCTTGTTCACGATATCCACATCTGCCGCCAGGTCCAGAATATCCCCTTCTTTGGAGATTCCTTTGCCGTAAATGATGTCGAATTCCGCTGTTTTGAAGGGAGGTGCAACTTTGTTTTTGGCAATTTTTACTTTTACGCGATTACCCACAATCTCTGTCCCCTGTTTCAGCACATCGGCTTTTCTGATCTCCATACGGATGGAAGAATAGAATTTCAGCGCACGGCCGCCTGTTGTTGTTTCAGGATTCCCGAAAGTAATACCGATCTTTTCCCGCAGCTGGTTGATAAAAACAACCGTACAATTGGATTTATTTGTAATACCTGTCAGCTTTCTCAATGCCTGGCTCATCAGTCTCGCCTGCAGACCCATGTGGGAATCACCCATTTCACCTTCGATTTCCGCACGGGGTACCAGTGCCGCTACAGAGTCTACGATCACAATATCGATGGCACCGCTGCGCACCATGGT
>CALFPN010000039.1 GCA_937919015.1 uncultured Clostridia bacterium | reverse complement strand
TGCTCCTTATTTTTGTTGCTGTAATGTTTTTTGTCATCGGAATCGGTCTCGGTAACTGGATGACCGCTGTATGTTTCCTGATCGGCAGCCTTTTCTCCGTACTCGCTGGATATCTCGGTATGGGAGCTGCCACAAAGGCAAATGTACGTACCGCAAGTGCAGCCAAGTCTTCCGGTATGAATGCCGCTCTTTCTGTTGCATTCTCCGGCGGAAGTGTTATGGGTCTTGCTGTTGTCGGTCTCGGTCTTTTCGGCGTAAGTATTATCTACGTTGTTACCGGTAATGCTGATATCCTCTTCGGTTTCAGTTTAGGTGCCTCTTCCATCGCACTGTTTGCCCGTGTTGGTGGTGGTATCTATACAAAAGCAGCCGATGTTGGTGCTGACCTTGTAGGTAAGGTTGAAGCTGGTATCCCTGAAGATGACCCTCGTAACCCCGCAGTTATCGCTGATAACGTAGGCGACAACGTAGGTGACGTAGCCGGTATGGGTGCTGACCTGTTTGAATCCTATGTTGGTTCCATCATCTCCGCAATCACACTGGGTCTGATCTACTTCTCCGCAGAAGGTGCGCTGTATCCTCTGCTGCTGTCCGGTGCAGGTATCATCTCTGCAATCATCGGTACTTTCTTTGTAAAAGGCGATGAAAAAGCAAACCCTCACAAAGCTCTGAAAACAGGTTCTTACACAGCAGCTATTCTGGTAGCAATCTGCTCCGTAGCACTGTCCCTGAAGCTGTTCGGCAACATGAAAGCATCTATTGCAGTTATCGCCGGTCTGGTAGTTGGCCAGATTATCGGTGTTGTAACAGAAATGTACACATCCGGTGACTACAAATCCGTTAAGAAAATCGCAGACCAGTCCGAAACTGGCCCTGCTACAACAATCATTTCCGGTCTGGCTGTTGGTATGGAATCCACAGCAATCACAATCCTGCTGATCGTTGTTGGTATCTACATTGCTTACACAGTATGTGGCCTGTACGGTATCGCTCTGTCCGCAGTAGGTATGCTGGCAACAGCAGGTATCACAGTAGCCGTTGACGCATACGGCCCCGTTGCCGATAATGCCGGTGGTATCGCAGAAATGTCCGGTCTGGATCACTCTGTAAGAGAAATCACAGACAAACTGGACGCAGTTGGTAACACAACAGCTGCTATGGGTAAAGGTTTTGCGATCGGTTCCGCTGCGCTGACAGCACTGGCTCTGTTCGTATCCTACGCTGAAGCAGTAAAACTGTCCGCAATCGACCTGCTGGATCCTAAAGTAATCATCGGTCTGTTGGTTGGCGGTATGCTGCCCTTCCTGTTCTCCGCATTCACAATGCAGTCTGTAGGTAAAGCAGCGTTTGAAATGATCGAAGAAGTTAGACGTCAGTTCCGTACTATCCCCGGTATCATGGAAGGTACAGGCAAACCTGACTACAAAAAATGCGTAGAAATCTCTACAACAGCAGCTCTGAAAGAAATGCTGGTACCCGGTATCATGGCAGTTGCAGCACCTATCGTTGTTGGTCTGCTGCTGGGCACATCCGCTCTGGGCGGTCTGCTGGCCGGTTCCCTGGCATCCGGTGTTATGATGGCAATCTTCATGTCCAATGCCGGCGGTGCATGGGATAACGCGAAGAAATACATCGAAGAAGGCAACCACGGCGGGAAAGGTTCCGATGCGCACGCAGCTGCAGTTATCGGTGATACAGTTGGTGACCCCTTCAAAGATACTTCTGGTCCTTCCATCAACATCCTGCTGAAACTGATGACAGTTGTATCTCTGGTATTTGCTCCTCTGTTCCTGGCAGTTGGCGGCATCCTGTAATCGATACAGAAATCAAAAAATGAAAGCGAACTCGAAAGAGTTCGCTTTTTTTTGTGAAAAAAACATGAGGAGAGACTGCAGATCATAAAAGAAGATGGGCGATATCGGTGGACGAATTTTCAGGATATTGAATTGTGGGTCGAAAAGCGTCCCAAGTTTTGAAAAAAATACAGGGGGGATGCTTGTGTGCAGGAGAGGGTTGGAGTATTCTAAATAATAGGGAAGAATTTTTCTGCCCTTTTCACATAAGATAAAAAGTGGTTTTTATGGGAGAAAAAATTCTCCACGCCGCAGTTTGTCGGCTCTGCTCCTCGGAGAAATGGGTCGCTTTGGCAAAAATGACTAAAAACAATTCGCTTTTTTGGATCTATATTTTGTAACTTTGGCGTGGTGGAAAATGTCCCGCCGTCACAAATGTAAAAAATGACAGGAAAGGGATGAAAATGTTTGAGTTTTTGTGCAAAAGTGGTATAATTTTTAAGCGGAATGTTTTTGTGGGTAATGTATTAAATTTAAAAGGGATAAAACACAAAGACAAATTTGCATCCAAAAAGATTACAGGAGGTAATGTAATATGAGCAAAAAATATGTTTATATGTTTAGCGAAGGTAATGCTTCCATGAGAAACCTGCTTGGCGGTAAAGGTGCAAACCTGGCTGAAATGACAAACCTGGGCCTGCCCGTTCCTCACGGCTTCACAATTTCCACAGAAGCTTGTACAGAATATAACGAAGGCGGCAAAAAGCTGACAGACGAAATGATCGAACAGATCAACGTTGCTCTGGGCAAACTGGAAGAACTGGCCGGCAAAAAACTGGGTGATCCTGAAAATCCCCTGCTGGTTTCCGTACGTTCCGGTGCAAGAGCATCCATGCCCGGTATGATGGACACTGTTCTGAACCTGGGTCTGAACGATGTTTCCGTAGAAGGTCTGGCTAAGAAAACAGATAACCCCAGATTTGCTTATGACTCCTATAGAAGATTTATCATGATGTTCGCAGACGTGGTAATCGGCGTATCCAAATCCAAATTTGAAAGAAGACTGGATGAATATAAAGAAGAAGTTGGCGCGAAATACGACACAGATCTGACAGCAGAAGACCTGAAGAAAGTAACAGCCATCTTCAAACAGATCTATCTGGATGATCAGGGCAAAGAATTCCCTCAGGATCCAAAAGAACAGCTGCTGGAAGCAGCAATGGCAGTATTCCGCAGCTGGGATAACCCTCGTGCATTCGTTTACAGAAGAATGAACGACATCCCTTACAGCTGGGGTACCGCAGTTAACGTACAGATGATGGTATTCGGTAACATGGGTGATACATCCGGTACTGGCGTAGCTTTCACAAGAAACGCAGCAACAGGCGAAAAAGCAATGCTGGGTGAATATCTGGTGAACGCACAGGGCGAAGACGTTGTAGCCGGCGTTCGTACACCGAACCCCATCGCAAAACTGGCAGAAGATATGCCCGGCGTATATGACCAGTTCATGGAAATTGCAAACAAACTGGAAAACCACTATAAAGATATGCAGGATATGGAATTCACCATCGAAGAAGGTAAGCTGTTCTTCCTGCAGACAAGAAATGGTAAGAGAACAGCAAACGCTGCGCTGAGAATCGCTGTTGAAATGGTAGAAGAAGGCCTGATCACAACAGACGAAGCTCTGATGAGAGTAGAACCCAAACAGCTGGATCAGCTGCTGCACCCTGCATTCGATCAGGCTGCACTGAAGGCTGCAAAAGCAATCGGCAAAGGTCTGCCCGCATCCCCCGGTGCTGCTGCCGGTAAAGTATACTTTACAGCAGAAGAAGCAAAAGCAGCTGCAGAAGCAGG
>CALFPN010000038.1 GCA_937919015.1 uncultured Clostridia bacterium | reverse complement strand
CAAACTCCCACCAAGGGAGTCACTCCCTTGGAACCCGATACCGCAAAAGCACATGCTTTTGCCGCGCCGAAGGCGAATAAAAGTTTCGGTCAAGCCTTTTCAAAGGCTTGTGGGGTGCAGGGGCAAAGCCCTGCAAAATTCCCCAAGCGGGTTTTTGAAGGGGGTAAGGGGGAAACTTTTCCCAAGTAAAGAAAGTTTCCCCTTCTCACTCACGAATTATCTTTCATTTTTTCCATCTGGTCGGTGGTCGCCAGTGCGTCCATAATCTCGTCCAAATCGCCGTCGATAATGGCATCGATCTTGTGCAGTGTCAGACCAATGCGATGGTCTGTCACCCTGCCCTGGGGGAAGTTATAGGTACGGATACGTTCACTTCTGTCCCCTGTGCCCACCTGAGACCTTCTGTCGGAGGCGATGGCCTCATCATGGGCCCGTCTTTCCCGCTCATACACACGGGCATAGAGCACCTTCAAGGCCTGCTCCTTATTCTTCAGCTGGGATTTTTCATTCTGGCAGGAAACCACAATCCCCGTGGGGATATGGGTCATACGCACCGCAGAATCCGTCGTATTGACACACTGGCCGCCGTTGCCGGAGGCACGGAATACGTCCACCCTTACATCATTCATATCGATGTGTACATCCACTTCCTCCGCCTCGGGCAGAACTGCCACCGTTGCCGTGGAAGTATGGATCCGTCCGCCGCTTTCTGTGACAGGCACCCGCTGCACACGGTGGACGCCGCTTTCATATTTCAGGCGGGAGTAAGCCCCTTCTCCTTTAATCATAAAGGAAACTTCCTTAAAACCGCCCAGTTCACTTTCGTTGTAGTTCATCATTTCCACGCGCCATTTGCGCCGTTCCGCATAGCGGGCATACATACGGAACAATCTCTCCGCAAAAAGGGCCGCTTCGTCACCACCAACACCGCCACGGATTTCGACAATGACATTCTTTTCGTCATTGGGGTCTTTGGGCAGCAGAAGAATAGTGATCTCTTCTTTCAGCGTTTCCACCTTTGCCTTGTTTTCCGCCAGTTCTTCCTTCACCAGTTCGCGGAAGTCATCCTCCAGCTTATCTTCCAGCAGCAGCAGGCTTTCCTCAATGCTTTCCTTCGCCGCTTTATATTCCCGATACTTCTCCACAATAGGGGTCATATCGCTGTATTCCTTCATCAGCTTCCGCCACTGGGTCTGGTTGGCAATGATATCGGGGTCATTGATCTGATCCGCCAAGTCGCTATATTTGATTTCAATTTCTGCCAAACGGTCAAACATTATGATCCCCCCTTTCGTCCAAGTGCAACTCTGTCCAGACCGGCTAAATCCTGTCTGATCTCAATTTCAGTATATCCAGATTCATGCAAAAGAGAACGCAAGTCCTCTCCCTGATCGTAACCGATCTCAAAGAACAGCCAACCGCCGTCTTTCAGCCAAACTTTCGCCTGTTCCACGATGGCGCGGTAAAAATCCAGACCATCTTCGCCGCCGTCCAATGCGTTCATGGGCTCGAAATCTCGCACCTCTGTCATCAGTTCCTCGATATCCTTTTTGGGGATATAGGGCGGGTTGGAAACGATGGCATCCAGATTTCCCTTCCATTCTTCCGGAACATTGGTAAACAGATCGCTTTCGTAAAACCCAATATCGATATGATTTTCAGCAGCATTTTTTGTGGCATAGTCCAATGCTTTGGGGCTGATATCCACCGCCATGATCTTCTCAAACTTGCCGTAATGCCCCAGACTGACGGGGATGCAGCCGCTGCCTGTGCCAATATCCAGAATAGACTTCATTGGTTCCGCCTGTTGTTTTTCCAGAATGGTTTCCACCAGCACTTCCGTATCCCCGCGGGGGATCAGAACGCCTTCCCCCACATGAAAAGGAAGTCCCATAAACTCCCATTCCCCCAGAATATACTGGGTAGGTCTGCCCCGTTCTCTTTCGAAAAGATAGTCTTCATACACCATCAAGCTCTCGTCGGAAAGGCTTTCTTCTCCACGCAAAAATAAAGCCGTACGGTTCAGACCGGCGGCTTTTTCCAGCAGCAGTTCCGCCTCGAAGGCATAGGCTTCCTTGCCTGCCGCCTTCAGACGCAGTTTTCCTTCTCGGAGTGCTTCCGCAATGGTTTTATTCTTCAGGCTCATCTTCCAGAACCCCTTTCATGGCCGCAATGGCACATTCGATCTGGCTGTCATCGGGCTCGGATGTGGTCAGCTTCTGCAGAGCCAGACCGGGCGCACTCAGCACTCTTACAATGATATTTTCGGATCTGCCGGCCCAGCGCAGCACTTCATAGGAAATGCCGGCAATAAAAGGCACCAGACAGATACGGGTAATCAAACGAATGACAAATACATCCGTTCTGACAAAGAAAAATACCACCATGGAAATCAGCATAACAAACAGCAGAAAGCTGGTGCCGCAGCGTTTATGCAGTCTTGTGCAGGGGCGCACATTTTCCACTGTCAGCTCCTTGCCGCTTTCCAAACAGGCGATGGTCTTATGCTCCGCACCATGATACTGGAACACACGCTGGATCTCCTTCATTTTGGAAATCAGCCACAGATATCCCAGAAAGATACCGATACGAATGAGACCTTCCACCACACCCAATCCCCAGGAAGGGATAAAGGATTTGAACAGATTCCCAATGGCAACGGGCAGCACGAAAAACAGAGCCATACCCAGAACCAGAGAAACAAACACACTGAAATAAATCAGAATATCTGTGACCTTGTCTCCGAATTTATCCATCAGCCACTGTTCGAAGGGAGAAAGCTCCTCATCCTCCCAGCCTTCCCCTGCAATTTCCGCAGAGCGCATCAGAATCTTTGTACCATTCACCAAAGAATCTACAAAAGCCGCCATCCCTCTGAAAATGGGCAGCTTGAACAGCCCTTTATTCATACTGATGACAGGTTTCTTTTCTACCACAATTTCCCCTTCAGGGTTTCTTACCGCCAGTGCATATATTTTTTTCCCGCGCATCATGACGCCCTCAATGACCGCCTGACCGCCTATATTATTTGTCTGTTGTTTATTTCCTGACAATATTATCAACTCCTTTAATCAGGATATTATACCATAGCAACATAATGGAATAAAACAAAATTTCCGAAAAATTTTCTTAATAATGTGTGAACACTCCCGTGCTGGGGTGTAATAAATAAAACGGATTCTTTGTTGTGATCTGCTGCAACATACCAAATTTATAAAACAGGAGGTTAAAGTTATGTCTAAAATCAGAGGAATGTACCGCAGCTATTGTCATGACCGCGACACTGAATGTCGAGAACTAATGACAGGAGGCAACGAAATGGAAGATTTTAAGGACTTCTTAAAACAAAAGTTATCCGCGGAGGATTATTTTACTGCGGAAGAAATGTTAATGGATTTGATTTCGAAAACAGAAGAAAAAGGATTTGAGGCAGGCGCGAAATATACCGCCGGACTTGGAATTGAATTGGTGACAAAATAAAAGAATAGCCCCTCATTTGAGGGGCTTTACCATTTTCGCGACATCAGGAAAATGGTAATTATTCTTTTTCAACAACAGGCATTTTGCCCTCGTTGCTGATCTTCAAACCAACTTTTTCTCTGAAATCTCTGATATAGGGGTATACCTTGCCGTCTTTTCGGATCAATTCGCATTCAATTTCCTTGCCAAAAATTTTAATTTTTTCTTTTGTTACCACTTCGTTTTCCTCCTTGTAATCAAATACGCTTCTTACAAGCATCCAATGGGTAAAATTATTTTTGCTAATAGGGACTTCGCGCACGCCGTATGCGCTGCCGTCCGCAGCAATATAATGCGGAATCCCGTTTTTAATTCCGGTGTATACGCCAATGTGCCCATCATGCCATACCAGTGCGCCAACAGGGGCTTTTTTGATACTGGTAATAGAATATACCTCTTTTTCTTTTATCGCCCTTGCGTGCCACCCTGCCGAGTTCGTGTGTATGCCACAAGCCCAGCCAATCAAGCCGGAACAGTCAACGCACACCCTTCCAATTTTCTTTCTGTCACTATGAGGGACAAATTTAGGGTATTTCCCCTGTAAATAACTGAAATTTGCCGCAGTCATGACAGTTCCCTTCATGCCATATACATACGCAGTGCCAATTTTAGTTCTACAAAACTTTACAAGTTCGATGCCAGTCATTTTTTTACTCATCAGAACCACCGACTTTCTTACCCTTCTGATAACCGAAATAAAAGGCAACAACAACGGAGAAGATTGTTAAAAACTGTTCCCCGCTGATCGTACCAATTACAGACAGATAGGAGAAAATAACAGTCAGAATGATTGTTACAATGGATTTTACGGTAAGCAGATTCTGGATTGTGATTTTATATTCTTCTTTCATATTTTTCCTCCGTTCATTCTTTCAATACAATATCGGCAATACGAATAACGGCATCAATGCCGTATTTTTCTGCCCATTCCCTTATCAACTTGATAACGTATTTATATCTGTTTTCGTTTTTAGATTTCCAGTAATAGAACCCGTTTGCAACGCCGCATTCTGTGATTGACGCAATCGTAACCTGTGCCAAAGATGTTATATCTTTATCAGTGCAAAATACGCCAATAATGCACGCAGCACAAAGGCAAATCATCACAAAATCGGATATGTAGACCAGTTTCTTGCTGGTTTCCATTTTTCTTGCCATAGCATCAACCTTCTTCCCACTCATGGGCTGCTTTGTTCAGATGTTTTTCTAACTTCTGGTAGGCTTCCGATACGTTACCGTTTGCCCCTAACTGCTTTAAGCCATCCAAGGTTGCCAACATACAGAAACAGATCATGCACTGTTCTTTTTTGATTGCTGCTATTTCCGCCTCCTGCTGTTTTTGCATATCTACCCATTTGAAACTCTTATAAAACAAAGCTCCGATTGTAGAAAATGCCGCAATCAGCACAGCAAATCTAATAATTGTATCCGCATCTACATACATAGAATCACCTTACCCTTCCGCCGCCGCAGCCTGTGTTGTAGTTACCTGATGAGGATTATTCTTGTCATCCAAATGTGTTTGCAGCATAGTCATTACTGCGGATGCACTTATATACGCAGAGGACGCAAGGGAACCGCTTTTTACGCCAGATGTTACAGAGGATGCAAGTGACGGGATGAAATCCCCAAGTTCGACCTCATCGTATCTTTCCAATAGAGCATCCCATTTGTAGGAAATAACCTTTGCTTTTTTCTGGAAATTCATCTTCGTATTGATAACTGTTACCAGATCACCAAGAAAAACTTTTTCCAGAACAGCATAATTTTTATATTCCTCTGTCTTGGAAAGCTCTATGAAATCAACTTTGATATTGATTGTGGGAATATCCGCGCCTCCATCAAATAACGCCTGCGCCTCTTCCTTTAATTCCGCAACCTTTTTCCCATCATCAATCAGGGAATGGATTTTTGGATATAAATAATTATTGATATACGGACTATCCACCGTTACTGTTCCATCTGATCCATAGCATTTGATTCTTGTTTTAACATCGGAAATGTCTTGCAGCACTTCCAAACCAATCAAATTTTTTCCATACCGAATAGCAACGTCGCGATCTAACCCGATAGCAGCATTTACGGATACGTGGAAACCGTCTCTTGATAATTCGCCGCCGTATGCCTTTACAAAACTGGTTGTTTCATCATCATCGGATAATAACGCCTGAACGGGGTTCATTACACCCGTTTCCATCGTTCCAGAAAGCGAAATATCCGTATCAAAGGAAAAGGGCATTGCAACAGCGAAAGAGTCCTGAATGGCTGTCAGAGCCTTTGACGCAGTACCATTTATAGAAAGGGCGGAACATTCGTTATCAAGCAGATCATAAAAAATATGTCTTGCATTGACTGTCAGCCCCTTCATTGTTGGTTTGCATCTATAAATGCGGAAAGGCTGGATTCCTTTTGGGGTAGATGCACAAATAATTCTCTCATCCTCAATCCGTTTCCATTTTCCAAATTCATCATATGGATGTGACATTTCCAGTTCGTAAGAACCGTTTAATTCTTCCGTTACAATGCAAGAGCTGGGAAGCAAAGCCCCCAGCCCTAAAGAATCAAAATTTTGTTCTGTTTTTTCATGGATTGTAACAACCGTTTTTTTCATAAGTCATCACCCCTCATACACCCTGAAAGATGCCGGAACGTCCGCAGGTTGCCACTGTAAAGAGGTAATAGGGTTTGCATAGCATTCATAAACAATCCCATCAGAGCCACGCACCTTCATACCAATAGAAACATCCATGTTGATCGTTGCGGGATAAACCCCCAGCGCGTCAGGGATAGGGCGAACAGCATAATTATTTACGGCAATATCAGGCGCAAATACTTCGATTTTCTGCGTTTCCACACGCGCCTGATAGCCGATACCCTTATAAAGCCACAGGGACTTCGCAGGAGCGTTTTTGCCGTCCGCCGTCCATTCGTCCCATTCACTAGCGAAAATCCCTGCTGTCGCAGGAACATCCTTTCCAGCATCCGCAATAGCCTTCGCCATAGCCGCGCCCTGTGTTTTCATTTCGCGGATATAGTTTTTTGCAATGTCGGCCTTTTTGTTTTCGCCCTCATATCCGCCGTTGTCGGCAATAATTTCTCCGGCAAAGGATTCCACTGCATTCTCAGCAATTTCAGAATTTTTCATAATAGTCTCCTTTTCTTTGCAACGGGAGGCAAGCAGCTGCCTCAATTCGTCCGCATGGGCAGGCTGCATCTCAATTCGATCAAAGGTCTTTCGATACAAGTCTTTCATCTTCATCCTCCAGTCTGCTTTTGAGCATATTTCGTGCCCGGCTGAGCCGCATGGATACCGCAGATGGGCTGATCTTCATCAGATTGCCGATCTCACTGCAGGTATAGCTTTCATAGTAATGCAGATGA
>CALFPN010000037.1 GCA_937919015.1 uncultured Clostridia bacterium | reverse complement strand
AGAAAGCTGATAAGCTTTTTTATTTTTTTCTGTTTCTTCGTACAACGCCTGTGCAGAGGTGCCGCTGAGCCAAGGAGCCGCACTTTCAAAAATGGCTTTCATTTGCTCCCTGCCTTTTGCACTCATCATGCCTTCCCCCATATCACAGGGTGCAATGGTGACTGCCGCCTTCAATTCCGGATGTTTTGCCGCCAGATGGGCCGCAATGAAACAGCCCATGCTATGGCCAACCACATACAGCTGTTCCGTATCGAAGTGCATTTCCGTGTCATTTTTGATATATTCCAGTACCGTTTCACTATCCTCCAGACAATGGGTAATCGCATAATCCCCCGCACTATTCCAGCTGCCGCTATAATGATACGTCACCACATGGAAACCCACACGACGCAACCCCTGAGCCAGATCCAGATTTTTTTCCACACCGGGAATGCCGTGGGCAAGAAGAATGGTCGGATGCTTGCCTTCGCCGCCGGCCCGCAGAATCGTCACCAGAATACGCCCTCGTTTGCCTCCCAGCACAGCCCCCTGCAGATCAGGACGGAACGGCTTATCTCCCCAGGGTGTTTCGTTTTTCAGATATTCGAAATGCATCATAAGATCGCCACCTTGTACCAAAATTTATACATCTGATATAAGAATACCATCTCTGACAAAAAATGCAAGAAAAACAAAAAGACCATCGATACCTCGATGGTCTTTTCCGCAATACCTGCGGATGACAGGACTTGAACCTGCACGGGCGCAATGCCCACTAGAACCTGAATCTAGCGCGTCTGCCAGTTCCGCCACATCCGCACAACTCAGTGCGCTTGACTATAATAACGCACCGACGAAGTTTTGTCAACACTTTTCTTCAAAAAAATTGTTTTTTCTTTTTTACAGGAAAATCGGCACCAAAACCGGCACCACCAGCGTACAGATGACACCGCTGACAAAACTCAGCACTGCCACCGTAGCATTGGTGTTCTTGCTGATGATGCCCAGTGTTGTATCCATGGCCGTTGCCCCTGCAGGTGCAATGGCACAATAATAATTCAGATGACTGGCAATAAAGGGCACCACAATAAACGTCAGCATTTCACGGAACACATTGGCCAGAAAGGAGATCGTCCCCCCAACAGGATTGCCCGCTTCTGTAATCAGGATGCCGGAAAGGCTGTACCATCCCAGACCGGCAGAAATCGCCAAACCGTCCTTCACAGGCAGCTCCGTCAGCAAAGCAGTCAGAAATCCGCCGCAAAGGGAGCCAACAACTACCCCAAAGGGGATCAGCAAAATTTTAAACCCCAGTTCCTTGATGCGGGTAAACACCTCTTTGTTCAGCCCCATATCAATGCCCACAGAAAACAGCAAAATCAACAGCATATAGGAAGATGCACTGTCAACCATTGCACTTATCGTTTCAGGCATAACAAAGCCTGCACCAATGCCCAGCACCAGCACCGCTAAAATTGCAAGACTCATTTCTTCCCCTCCTTTTCCAGAAACAGATGAGAAAGGATATACACCACAATGGTGCTGCACAAGGCAGTTATGATAGCAAAGAGAATCGCCTTGCCACCCAGAAGGGGCAGATTTTTCACGATATTTCCGTTTCTGCCAATGCTGACCCCCATACAGAAGATCAAAAGCATCAGCCAGACCGTCTGCAATTTGCTATTCCATTTGATCCCCTTTTCTTTGATGAACCCTTTGTAGCCGATGAAAAAACCGATGCCGACTACCAGAAAGATATCCCGCATATTTCATCCCTCCAAAAATCTGCCCCTGTGCAAACACAGAGGCAGGATTTCTCTGATATTGATTTGATTAAACAGACAGCTTTTCTCTCATGGCATCGATGCTTTCATCATCGATATATTCATCGTATGTCATTTGTCTGTCAATGATACCGCCGGGCAGGATTTCAATGATTCTGTCAGCGATGGTCTGCACGAACTGATGGTCGTGGGAGTCAAACAGCAGTGTGCCCTTGAAGTTTGTCAAGCCTTCGTTGACTGCTGTGATGGACTCCAGATCCAGATGGTTCGTAGGTTCATCCAGGATCATTACGTTGGCACCGCTCATCATCATTTTACACAGCATACATCTTACTTTTTCACCACCAGACAGTACATTTGCAGATTTCAGTGCTTCTTCCCCACTGAACAACATTCTGCCCAGCCAGCCGCGGATATCAGAATCATACTGTTCGCCTTCTTTTGCGTAAGGACGCAGCCATTCAATCAGACTGTCTGTGCAGCCTTCAAAATATTCTGTATTATCTTTGGGGAAGTATGCTGTTTTTGTGGTTACGCCCCATTTGAATGTCCCTGCATCGGGCTCCATTTCGCCCATCAGGATCTGGAACAGTGTGGTTCTTGCAATTTCATCCTTACCTACAAAAGCCACTTTTTCATGGGGGCGGATCATAAAGCTTACATCATTCAGCACCTTTTTGCCGTCGATGGTTTTGGAAATGCCCTCTACCAGAAGAACGTCATTCCCCACTTCTCTGTCCTGTTTGAAGTCACAGAAGGGATAACGGCGGCTGGAGGGTTTGATGGTATCCATCTGCAGGTTATCCAGCAGTTTCTTTCTGGATGTGGCCTGTTTTGCTTTGGAAGCGTTGGCAGAGAATCTCTGGATGAAGTCCTGCAGTTCTTTGATTTTCTGTTCCACACGCTTGTTCTGATCCTTCAGCTGACGCTGTGTCATCTGTGTATAGTTGTACCAGAAATCGTAGTTCCCTACGAACATAGTGATTTTACCGTAGTCGATATCTGCGATATTTGTGCAGACTTTGTTCAGGAAGTGACGGTCATGGGAAACAACGATCACCGTATTTTCGAAGTTCATCAGGAATTCTTCCAGCCATTTGATGGCATGGATATCCAGATGGTTGGTAGGTTCGTCCAAAAGCAGGATATCGGGATTGCCGAACAAAGCCTGTGCCAGCAGAACCTTCACCTTCTGACCACCGGTCAGTTCTTTCATTTTCATGTAGTGGAATTCATTTGTCACACCCAGACCGTTTAACAGCATTTCTGCGTTGGATTCTGCTGCCCAGCCATCCAGCTCTGCAAATTCCCCTTCCAGTTCTGCAGCTTTGATCCCGTCTTCATCTGTAAAGTCTTCTTTCATGTAGAGTGCATCTTTTTCTTTTCTGATATCGTACAGTCTTTTGTGACCATACAGAACACATTCTACTACTTCAAAATCATCGAACAGGAAGTGGTCCTGTTTCAGTACTGCCATTCTTTCTCCGGGCGTAATGAAAACAGAGCCTTTGTTAGGTTCCAGTTCCCCCGCCAGAATTTTCAGAAATGTAGATTTGCCGGCACCATTAGCACCGATCAGGCCATAGCAGTTGCCCTTTGTAAAGTTGATATTTACGTCGTTGAAAAGTACTCTGCCACCATACTGGAGGCTGACACCCTGTGCAGCGATCATGGTTTTCTCTCCTTTTATTTCATTTTCTTATTTTTCCTCAGTTCTTTGCGCCAAACGCACTAAATTAAATTATATCATAATGTATGCACAAAGGGAAAGCCCCCAAAATATAAAAAGCCTTAGATTTTCAGTCTAAGGCTCCGTTTGCTCCGCAAACTTTTATTCTTTTTCCAGCAGAGAAATTTCCTTTTCATAGTTGATGGCTGTATTCTTTGCTTCCGCAGGAATTTCTCCCGCTTCCACGCCACCCAGCTGTGTCAGTTCAGAGGTGATCCGATAAGATTCTACCGCCACGCCGTTTTCCAGCTTGCCGCCGCCCAGTTCTGTCAGCACATTATTCGTCATGATCTCCAGCGGTTTTGCCAGATCCACCTCATAAGAAAGGGGTGCGCCCGTTTTGCCATCCACTCTTACGGTCACGGGAACATCCCCTACTCCTGCATAGTACACTTCGGACAGACCGCTCATGCCTGCCAGCTGGAACCAGCGGGTATATTCCTCCACGTCGTAAAACTTACTTTCGGGAATCACACCATGCAGGGCGATCTTTCCGCCTTCTTTTTCTGCCGTCCAGTCTTCCCCTGCAGAAAAGATGGTTTCCATGTTATAGAGGGTGTTGTAGATTTGGGTTCCTGCCAGAGCAGACTCCTCATTCATGGTCATTTCCGTCCATTCGCCGTCATAACTCATGTATTGATTAACCGCATCCTCCGTTTCCTCCAGATACATATCGTATTTCTGCACCAGATTATCAAAGGCCAGTGTGGTATCAACATTCATGTATAAAGGTTCCTTCACCATGGCCACCGTGCCTTCGGTAACGGTCTCGCCGGAACCCTTCATCTGCACAGATGCATGAAACGTTGCCGCAAAACTGTCCGCTTCCTCCAAAACCACATGCGCCTTCTCTGCATATTCCTCCGCCGGTATCTCCTCTGCGGAACTGCTGCCGCAACCTGCCAAAGCAAGCAGACAAACCACCAGCAATCCTCCTGTTATTCTTTTTTTCATAGGGATTCCTCCTTTTTGCCCCTCGTGCCGCAGCCCGAAAAGGCAACAGAACACCACTTTTTATTACCTCGATTGTACCCAAAATCCCTCTTCTTGGCAAGTAGGTTCCCTTTTTCTTCAGAAAAATCTAAGAAATCTGTAAGAATTTTGGAAAATCTCACCACCGGGTTGCAAAAAAATGTTGCTTTTCCCTACTCAGATATATCCGTATCTTTTCCGCAGCGTAAAGAAAAAAGCTGTTGTAATCCCCAACGAAGCCATCTCCGCTACGGAGATGGCACACCAGATACCATCCAGTTTGAAGAAAATAGGCAGAATCAGGATGGCCGCTACTTCAAACAGCACTGTTCTCAAAAAGGAGATCACCGCAGAAACAATGCCGTTATTCAGAGCGGTAAAGAAGGAAGATCCATAAATATTAAACCCAGCCAGCAGATAAGAAACTGCATACAAACGGAAGCCTCTGGCTGTCATGGCATAGAGCTCTGCATCATAGCCCACGAAAATCTTCGCCAATATACCGGAAAACAGGAACGCCACACCAAACAATGTGACACCCGCACCCAAAAGAAGTTTCAGGCTCTTCTTCAGTACATTCTGTAGTTCTGCCGTATTCTTTGCGCCATAACTAAAGGCAATAATGGGGGCTGTACCGAAGGAATAGCCCAAATAGATGGAAATGAAAATAAAGTTCACATACATAATGACGCCATACGCCGCTACGCCGTTCTGCCCCGCAATTCTCAACAGCTGCATATTATAAAGCATACACACCAGAGACAGGGAAACATTGGTCACCAGTTCCGAGGAACCGTTGGTACAGGTGCGCAGCAGTTCCTTCCCCATCAGTCTCGTTTTTGTCAGGCGCAGTTTGCTGCTGTTTTTGCGGGAAAAGAACGCAAGGGGCACCACGCCGCCCACAAACTGACTCAAGGCCGTTGCCGCCGCTGCGCCTACCACACCCCACTGCAAAATTGCAATAAACAGGGCATCCAGCACCATATTGGTCACTCCTGCGGCAATGGTCACCATTAGACCCATTTTCGGCTTTTCCGCAGCAATCAGAAAACTCTGGAACATATTTTGCAGCATGAAGAAGGGCAGCCCAAGCAGTACAACACGGGCATATTTCACGCAGTAGCCCAGCATTGCCTCATCTGCCCCCAGCTTCTGGGCGATGGGTCTGACAAACACAATGCCAAACAGAGCCAGCAGAATCCCCAACCCCAATGCAAAATAAATCAGCATGGAAAAAATACGGTTTGCTCGTTCTTCATTGCCTTCCCCCAGTGTTTTGGCTACCAGAGCCGTGCCGCCGGTGCCAAGCATAAACCCAAAGGCACCCAGAATCATGCAGAAGGGCATGATGAAATTGACCGCCGCAAAGGGCGTTTTCCCCACAAAATTGGAAACGAACAGCCCATCCACCACACCATAAATGGAGGTAAAAATCATCATCGCCACAGAGGGGATAACAAAGCGGATGAGCCTGCTGTATGTAAAATGATCCGATAACTGGATATGCATAAAAACCTCCTGCCCTTGCAAACAAATGCAATCGCTGCATTTGATAAAAATATTTTTTCCGTTCTACACAAAAAACTCGGCTACTCTTATGAGATAGCCGAGTTTAGTTTATCAAATCGTACAGGATTGTCAATCACTTTTCTATCATGTGTTTGATCACTTCCCCTGCCAGAATCATCCCCGCCACAGGGGGCACGAAGGACAGGCTGCCGGGGGTCTGACGTCTATTGGTTTCGTCAGAATCCGCAGGCTTTACGGGGATCTCTTTGGAATAAACCACCTTTACCCCTTTGATGCCGCGGTCTTTCAGTTCCTTTCGCATCACCTTTGCCAGGGGACATACACTGGTCTTGGAAATATCCGCCACTTCAAACAAAGTCGGGTCAAATTTATTCCCCGTACCCATGCAGCTGATGACCTCTGTCCCCGCTTTTTTGGCTTCTTCGATCAGAAGAATCTTACTGGTCACCATATCAATGGCATCCACAATATAATCATAGGACGCAAAATCGATCAGGTCTTTGTTTTCCGCCGTATAATTCACAGGGTATTCCAGAACTTCCGTTTCGGGGCAGATATCGTGGATGCGTTCCGCCATGACCGCAGTTTTATCCTTCCCAATGGTAGAATGAAGGGCAATCAGCTGACGATTGATATTGGTCAGGCTGACCGTATCCCCGTCAATGAGGGCAATATGGCCCACACCGCCTCTGGCAATGGCCTCCGCCGCAAAAGAGCCCACACCGCCAATGCCGAACACCGCCACGCGGGCCTTTTTCAGTTTCTCCAGTTTTTCTTTTCCCAAGAGCAGCTCTGCTCTAGAAAACACATGCAGTTCATCCATATTTATCCCTCTCGTTTTTCGGATTCTCTCAATTCTTTTGGTAGTTTCTGTCCGGGCAGACGTTCATAAAGATGGGAAATCTTTCTGACAATGCTGTCCCCACCGTAGCCTTTCAGCTGCTGGTTCGCCGCCACCACCGCTTCAGGGACGGCATCCGCCGTCGCAAAGGAAAGGTCTGCCGCCGCCAGCATGGAAACGTCGTTTTTGTTGCTGCCAAAGGCCACATATTTTTTCTGAGGAATTTCCTCTATCAGCCGATGCAGCATATATTCCTTGGTGGCATTTTTATGGTATATCTTCAAATGACAGTATTCCTCAGGCGTTTCCGATTTATCCCGCAAAAAAAGCAGCTCGTTTTTCGTATCCATGGCTCGCAGTTCTGCTTCCAAGGTATCGGCCTCTGCATCCTTCAGCACCAGCAGGATATAGACAACAATACCGTTTTCCGGCACTTCACCATTGACATAATTTCGATACGGAGAACGGCGGTTGGACAGATAGGTCTGTTTTTCCGCCTCATTCTTAAAATCCTTGAAATCGTTATAATAAATCAGGAGAACATTTTCCCACACAACATTGCGGAAATAATGATAGCCCTTTTTGTCCGCATGGGCACAGATGGCATCCGCCAGTTTTCTGTCCAGACCATTGGTGGCAAGGTAACGCTTATCTTTCACATCATAGAGCACTGCCCCATCCATGGCGATGACAGGCAGCTGCAGCTCCACATTCTTCAGGTCAGATACCAGAGAGGCTGGGGTGCGTTCCGTTGCAATGGTAAAGGGCATCCCATCATGGATGAGCTGATTCAGTTCAAAGAGAACATAGGGCGTAATGCCTTCCTTTTCATCATACAGTGCGCCGTCAAACCCTGTCACAAACAGGCAGTCATCCGAATACTTTCTGGGCAGATGCAGACCATTGACCACCAAAGAAACCAAAATGCCGATAATGGTTTCCACGGAACGGTTCATCGCATCGACGATGGGCGGCTGCCCTGCATTGGAAAGGCAAGTACTCAACAAAACGATACCGGCCAAGGCTGTGGCACCGGTTTTTTTCAGCAAAACAGTCACATACATGACAGGAATGATGGTCAAGGAGATAACCACATAACGGAAGATGCGATAATACCACGGAATCTCTCGCACAAGATAAACAATCAGGATGGCAAACACTGCTCCGACCAGCGTGCCGACAATACGGTTAAAGGCAGCCTGACGGCTGTTTTCCACCTGAGGCTGCATACAGATGATCGCTGCAATGGTAGAGAAAACAGGGGCACCTTCTTCCCCCCGCAAAAAATAGATCAAAAAGCAAATACAAACTGCCAAAGATGTTTTAATCATGCGCAGTCCGACTCTGGGCAGATGATGTGTCATAGGGGGTCTCCTTTCATTTTTCTTTTCTGTGGAAAGTATAGAAAAACCGAAGCATCCTGTCAAGCATCCCTACAGGATTTTCTGCACAAAAATCCCGTCCCCACATAGTATGGAAGAAGAAACAGGCCTGTTTCTAAAAATTCAAACAGGAGGAATGTTTATGAATCAATATCCTTACGGCTATCCCGACCGCGATTGTGATCGACGGGACAATCAAAATCCAAATTGCTGTTGGACACGCTGTTGCGTGCTGACAGGGGCTACCGGTCCCACAGGTGCAACGGGGGCTACCGGCCCCACAGGGCCCATGGGCCCCAGAGGCTTTACAGGGGCCACCGGTGCAACAGGCGCAACGGGCCCCACAGGCGTAACCGGGCCTTTTGGCCCGCAGGGTAACCCCGGGGCAACGGGGGCGACCGGTGCAACAGGGGCTACAGGGGCAACCGGCCCCGCTGGCCCTAGCGGCCCTACAGGGGCAACAGGAGCGACCGGGCCTACCGGACCTATGGGCCCCGCCGGTGTCACAGGCGTTACCGGCGCAACCGGCGCAACAGGAGCCACTGGTGTAACAGGCGTGACCGGCGCAACCGGGCCGATGGGTCCTGCCGGCGCAACGGGCGCAACGGGGGCTACCGGCGCGACGGGGGCAACCGGTGTAACAGGTGTTACCGGGCCTACCGGGCCTATTGGTCCTGCCGGCGCAACGGGTGCAACGGGTGCAACAGGGGCCACAGGCGCAACCGGCGCGACCGGGACTACAGGCGCAACAGGCGCAACCGGCGTGACCGGG
>CALFPN010000036.1 GCA_937919015.1 uncultured Clostridia bacterium | reverse complement strand
AAAAGCAAACAGCTAATCATAACCGATTGGTTTTTAAAGGCTCCCTTATGGGAGCTCTTTTTTATTTTGGAAACGGTATTCTTAAGAGTTTCTTCTGGTTGTTTTTTTGAAGTGTTTCTTCTATATAATATGTGGTAAAATGAAAACAAGAGAAAAAGGAGGTGCTGGAAATGGAAGCATTACAGAATCGGGCAGAACTACTGCTTTTAAAATGCAGAAAAGAATTGTATTTTGGCAAGGTGGATGAACTGAAAAAGAAGTGCAGGAAAGAGCAGGATGATGTGCTTCGTATGGAAGGCAGCCTTTTTTCAAAACTGCGGAGAGATTACGAAGAAAGACTGACGGAGGAGAAGAAAGAAGCCCTTCGGGCTGATCTGGAATTGGAATTGGTAGAGAAAGAATTGATGGAACTGGAGCGTCAGATTTCTGAATTAGAAAATGTTTCTTCTATATATAATGCAGAGGGTTTGAATGATGCAGAAAAAGAACTGCATGATTGGTGTGCCGTTGCGGAACAGGCGTATGAAGTCATCGCGTTGACAAATCGATGTCTGGAGGAAGGCTGGGTAGAAAGGATGCGTTCTTACAGTAATCCGGGAAATTTGAAAAACTGTGTTGCGTTTCAGGAGAATGTGGAAGAACTATATCGAATCATGGATGGTTTCCTGTCTATGGTGGGGCGTGTACGTTATTTGCCGGGGATCAGGGTCAAAAATAATACGCTTTTACAGCGTAGTAGCAGAACAACTTATTATGGAGGGAAAACCCTTGTATTTCTCCAGAAAGGGCGCGATGCAGTGCAGATCGATTTACATGAACTGGATTTTAAAAATCTATGGGGAGGCTGGGCAGCAGGAGATGCGCTGGAAAGAAAACTGAAAGAAATTGAACTATTGGAGCAATTGTTTTCTGGAATTATAAAAGAATATATTATTTTGGGGGAAGAATTACTGCGAAAGGTCAGAACAAATCGTTTTCAACCTACAGAAAAAGATATTTTCGGTTTTGAAAAGTAGAACTGAAACTGAGATATTGTATACAAAAGAAGGAAACTAGGAACAATCTGCTTCAATTATGCTGAAATGATGTCTTTGATAGAAAGACAAATGAGCGGAAATCGCGGTATTTGTTTTGTGTTAGTTTGGAAAAAATGGGTTTTTGATTATTGTATACAAAAGCTATTGTGCACTTTGTATGACATTTGCTGAAAAATGCGCTTGTTTTTTTATCAGAAATCAAAGAAAAATACGAAAAAAATTTAAAAAAACACTTGCATTCTCTGTGTTTTTCCTTTATAATACCAATTGTTGTGACATAGAGTGTTGATACGGAAGGTTGCCAAGAGCCGATGAGTAAAGGGCTTGAGGGTTTTTCCGAGGAGCGATGTCCAGTTCAAAGAAACCGGGCGACAAGGTCACTGTACTGAATATTTTGGGTTGAACTTACCGATAGGGTAAGTTTGCGTATCTGACGTTGCTGGATACACCCGGATGAGTGTGCAGTCACCACTTGTCGTGCTGAAGTCAAATAGTACGAAAAGGAGGGGACTTTTTTTATGGCTAATCCCAAAATCAGAATCAGTCTCAAAGCTTACGATCACAAACTGATCGACCAGTCTGCAGCGCAGATCATTGAAACAGCAAAGAAAACAGGTGCACAGATCAGCGGCCCTATCCCTCTTCCCACAAAGAAGGAAGTTGTAACAATCATCAGAGCGGTGCATAAATACAAAGACTCTCGTGAACAGTTCGAAATGAGAACACACAAGAGACTGATCGATATTCTGAGCCCTACACCTAAGACAGCAGACGCTCTGAGCCGTCTGGATCTGCCCGCAGGCGTAGACATTACACTGAAAGTAATGAAATAATCGGAACGGTTACCCACGCAGCAACGAACCAAAAAGATTATTTTTTGACTTTAAAAACAAACAAAGAAAAACATCCAAAAAACTGGTTTATATAAGATAAAAACGTAACACAGAAATGAAAGTTACAACTCTTATATGACTAGAATGATTACCCGAAGCCTTCGGTGGTGAGGGTGGACGGCAATCCGCTGTAGAAAATTAGGAGGTGCAACGAAATGAAAAAGGCGATCATCGCTAAGAAAATCGGTATGACACAGGTTTTCACTGAAAACGGTGCGCTGGTACCTGTAACAGTTCTGGAAGCAGGCCCCTGCGTTGTAATTCAGAAGAAAACACTGGAAAACGATGGCTACGAAGCAATCCAGGTTGGTTTTGCTGATGCAAAAGAAAACAAAGTGACAAAACCTATGAAGGGTCATTTCACAAAAGCAGGCGTAGCTGCTAAAAAATATGTAAAAGAATTCAGACTGGAAGATGCAGCTAACTACGAAGTTGGCGCAGAAATCAAAGCTGATGTATTCGCAGCAGGCGACAAAGTAGACGCTAGCGGCGTTTCCAAAGGTAAAGGTTTCCAGAGTACAATTAAGAGATACAATGCATCCAGAGGTCCTATGGGTCACGGTTCCAAATCTCACAGAGTTGTAGGTTCCATGGGTTCTTCCGCTTTCCCCAGCCGTGTTAAAAAAGGCAAAAGAATGCCTGGTCACATGGGTAGCGCAAATGTAACTATCCAGAATCTTGAAATTGTACGCGCAGATGCAGAAAAGAACCTGCTGCTGATCAAGGGCGCAGTTCCCGGCACAAAAGGTTCCATTCTGGTAATCAAAGACAGCGTAAAGGCTTGATAAACTTTACGAAAGGAGGAAACTAACATGGCAAATGTTGCAGTATTAAATATGACAGGCGCTCAGGTAGGCACAATTGAGCTGAACGACGCTATTTTCGGTATTGAAGCAAATGAACATGTGATGCACCTGGCTGTAGTACAGTATCTGGCAAACCAGAGACAGGGCACACAGAGCACAAAAACACGCGCTGAAGTTCGTGGCGGTGGTAGAAAACCTTACAGACAGAAAGGTACAGGCAGAGCAAGACAGGGCTCCATCCGTTCTCCTCAGTGGGTTGGCGGTGGCGTAGTATTCGCTCCCAAGCCCAGAGATTACTCCTTCAAACTGAACAAGAAAGTGAAAAGACTGGCACTGCAGTCTGCACTGTCCACAAAAGTTGCTGAAGGCAAAATCATCGTTCTGGACGAACTGACACTGGCTGAAGTTAAGACAAAAGAAATGGTAAAAGTTCTGGAAAACATCAAATGCGGCAACGCACTGATCGTTATGGACGGTTCCAACGAAAACGTTATCCTGTCCGCTAGAAACATTCCCGAAGTTAAGACAGCTTCCGTAAGCACAATCAACGTTTACGATCTGCTGAAATACAACACACTGGTTGTAACAAAAGAAGCAGTAGAAAAAATCCAGGAGGTGTACGCATAATGGCTGATCTGAAATTTTACGACGTAATCGAAAGACCCGTAATCACAGAAAACAGTATGTCTGTACTGGATGAAAAGAAATATACTTTCATCGTACACCCTGAAGCAACAAAAGCTCAGATCAAAGATGCTGTTGAAAAAATGTTCGAAGGCGCAAAAGTAGCTTCCGTTAACACAATGAACTACGATGGCAAACCCAAAAGAAGAGGTATGTTCTTCGGCAAAACAAAAAAATTCAAAAAAGCAGTTGTGAAACTGACAGCTGACAGCAAAGACATCGAAATCTTCATGGGCATGTAATTTGCACTTGAAGGAAATTCAGAAACATTGCAAAACACACGGAAACGTGTAGACGATATAAATCCGAAAGGAGTGGAAACAAGAGATGGCAATCAAAAGATATAAACCTTATACACCATCCAGAAGACACATGACAGTGTCCGCATTCGATGAAATCACAAAATCCACGCCCGAAAAATCTCTGGTAGTACACCTGAGAAAAACTTCCGGCAGAAATAACCAGGGTAAAATCACTGTTCGTCACCACGGCGGCGGCGGCAAAATCAAATACAGACTGGTTGACTTCAAACGTAACAAAGACGGTATCCCCGCAACAGTAAAAGCGATCGAATACGATCCCAACAGAACAGCAAACATCGCTCTGATCGTATACGCTGACGGTCAGAAATCCTACATCCTGGCACCCGCAGGTCTGCAGGTTGGCGATCAGCTGATGAATGGTCCCGAAGCAGAAGTGAAACTGGGTAACACACTGCCTATGAGCAAAATCCCCGTTGGTGCTTCCATCCACAACATTGAAATGAAACCCGGCAAAGGCGGCCAGCTGGTTCGTTCCGCTGGTAACGTAGGTCAGCTGATGGCGAAAGAAGGCAAATACGCTACAGTAAAACTGCCTTCCGGCGAAATGAGACTGCTGCCTATCGAATGCCGTGCAACAATCGGTCAGATCGGTAACACAGATCACGAACTGATCCACATCGGTAAAGCTGGTAGAAAACGTCACATGGGTATCAGACCTACAGTAAGAGGTTCCGTAATGAACCCTAACGATCACCCTCACGGTGGTGGTGAAGGTAGAGCACCTATCGGTCGTCCCGCACCTATGACACCTTGGGGCAAACCTGCACTGGGTTACAAAACAAGAAACAAACACAAAGCTTCCAACAAATACATCGTTCGCCGCAGAAACGGCTAATAGATTGGAATGTGCCTGAGGCAGCTTAGGCACAGATAGATAACACAAGGAGGATTCATCAATGAGCAGATCTTTGAAAAAAGGACCTTTCGCTGACGATCATCTGCTGAAGAAGATCGATGCTATGAACGCAGCAGGCGAAAAGAACGTAATCAAAACATGGTCTCGTCGTTCTACAATCTACCCCGACATGATCGGTCACACAATCGCAGTTTATGACGGCAGAAAACACGTGCCTGTATATATCACAGAAGACATGGTAGGCCACAAACTGGGCGAATTTGCTCTGACAAGATCTTACAGAGGTCACGGCAAAGACGCAGAAAAGAAATCTAGAGTTCGCTAATTATCTGATAACGAAAGGAGGTTTCGTTCATGGCAAAAGGTCATAGAAGCCAAATTAAAAAAGAAAGAAACATTGCAACACAGGAAAAAAGACCTCATGCTACTGCTAAATACGTAGGTATCCCTGCTCCCAAGGCGAAAATCGTTCTGGATCAGATCAAAGGGAAAGACGTTGCAACAGCAGCAGCTATGTTGAACTATAGCCCCAGACTGGCAGCAGAAATCATCGGTAAAGTACTGAAATCCGCTGTAGCAAACGCAGAAAACAATCTGGGTATGGACGTAAGCAAACTGTACGTGGAAGAAGTAAGTGCTGATCAGGGCCCTACAATGAAAAGAATTCGTCCCAGAGCACAGGGCAGAGCATATCGCATCCTGAAAAGAAGCTGCCATATTTCCATCATTCTGAATGAAAGATAATAGGAGGTACTGAAAATGGGTCAGAAAGTAAATCCCCACGGTTTAAGAGTAGGTATCATCAAAGATTGGGATGCAAAATGGTATGCAGAAAAAGACTTTGCTGATAACCTGGTTGAAGACGTAAAAATCAGAAAATTCATCAAAAACAAACTGTACGCTGCAGGCGTTTCCAAGATCACAATCGAAAGAACAGCTGGCAGAGTAAAAGTTAATGTTCATACAGCAAAACCCGGTATCGTTATCGGTAAAAACGGTGCAGCAATCGAAGAACTGAAAGCTGAACTGCAGAAAATGACAGCTGGCAAAGTAGCTGTTAACATCGAAGAAATCAAAAGACCTGAACTGGATGCTCAGCTGGTAGCTGAAAACATCGCTCTGCAGCTGGAAAACCGTGTGACATTCCGTCGTGCGATGAAACAGGCTATGGGCAGAACAATGAAATTCGGTGCAAAAGGTATCAAAACAATGGTAAGCGGTCGTCTGGGCGGCGCAGATATCGCTCGTGGCGAATCCTACCACGAAGGTACAATCCCCCTGCAGACACTGCGTGCAGACATCGACTATGGCTTTGCTGAAGCAGATACAACATACGGCAAACTGGGCGTAAAAGTTTGGATCTACAAAGGCGAAGTACTTCCTGTAAAAAACGTTAAGAAGTAAGGAGGCGCTAGAGTATCATGTTAATGCCTAAAAGAGTAAAACATCGTAAACAGCAGAGAGGCAAAATGAGAGGCCGTGCATATAGAGGCAACAAAGTAACTTACGGTGAATACGGTATCATGGCGATGGAACCTACATGGATCACATCCAACCAGATCGAAGCAGCACGTGTTGCTATGACAAGACACATCAAACGTGGTGGTGACGTTTGGATCAAAGTATTCCCCGACAAACCCGTATCCGCTAAACCTATCGGTACTCGTATGGGTTCCGGTAAAGGTGCTCCTGAATACTGGGTAGCAGTAGTAAAACCCGGTAGAGTAATGTTCGAAATCGGCGGTGTAGAAGAAGAAAAAGCAAGAGAAGCACTGAGACTGGCAATCCACAAACTGCCTATCAAGTGCAAAATCGTAACTAAGGCTGAAGCAGAAGAAATGGCAGGTGAACATCAGTGAAAACAACAGGTTATGTAAAAGAATTGATGGCAAAGTCTGCAGATGAATTACAGAAGGACCTTGTTTCCGCTAAAAAAGAGCTGTTCAACCTGAGATTCCAGAACGCTACAAACCAGCTGGACAACACAGCAAGAATCAAGGAAGTTCGTAAGAACATCGCAAGAATTCAGACAATCATCACACAGAAAGCAAGAGAAGCAAAATAATAGATATTCCGTTCGTTGAAAGGAGGAAATCATCGTGGAAAGAAATCTTCGTAAAACTAGAATCGGTAGAGTAGTTAGCGACAAGATGGACAAAACAATCGTTGTTGCTGTTGAAGATAAAGTAAAACACCCTCTGTATGGCAAAATCGTTAACAGAACATACAAACTGAAAGCTCATGACGAAAACAACGAATGCGGTATCGGCGATCGTGTTAAAGTTATGGAAACAAGACCTCTGTCCAAAGACAAGAGATGGAGACTTGTAAGCATCATCGAAAAAGCAAAATAATCCTTTTTGGAGAGGAGGACGAAATATGGTTCAGCAGGAAACCAGACTGAAAGTAGCAGATAACAGTGGCGCAAAAGAACTTCTGTGCATCAGAGTTCTGGGTGGTTCCACAAGAAGATATGCAGGCGTAGGCGACATCATCGTAGCAGCAGTTAAAGACGCAACACCCGGTGGCGTTGTAAAAAAAGGTGACGTCGTAAAAGCTGTAGTAGTTAGAACAGTTCATCCCGTAGGCAGAGCTGACGGTAGCTACATCAAATTCGACGATAACGCAGCAGTTATCATCAAAGACGACAAAAACCCCAGAGGTACACGTATCTTTGGGCCCGTTGCAAGAGAGCTGAGAGAAAAACAGTTCATGAAGATCCTGTCTCTGGCTCCCGAAGTACTGTAATAGGAGGTGTGTTAGGTGGCTAATATGAAACTGAAAACTGGTGATAAAGTAGTAGTTATCGCTGGTAAAGATAAAGGCAAAGAAGGCAAAATCATTGCTGTAGATAAAAAGAACGGTCGCGTTCTGGTTGAAGGCGTAAACATGGTTTCCAAACATACAAAACCCAACGCACAGAACCAGCAGGGCGGCATCATCAAGAAAGAAAACTTCATCGACGCTTCCAACGTAATGTACCTGCACAACGGCAAGGCTACAAGACTGGGCGCAATGATCAAAGATGGCAAAAAAGTAAGAGTAGCTAAGAAAACTGGCGAAATCATCGACTGATAAATACTCTAGAAAGGAGGCAAACAATGAGCAGATTAAGAGACTTCTATGAAGCAACGATCGTTCCTGAAATGACTAAGAAATTTTCTTATACAAATAAACTGGCTGTACCCAAGCTGGAAAAAATCATCATCAACATGGGCGTAGGCGAAGCAAGAGAAAACGCTAAAGTTCTGGATGGTGCAGTAAGAGACATGGGCATCATCGCTGGTCAGAAACCCGTAGTAACAAAAGCTAAAAAATCCATCGCGAACTTCAAACTGCGTGAAGGTATGAACATTGGCTGCAAAGTTACTCTGAGAGGCGACAAGATGTACGAATTCACAGACAGACTGATCAACATCGCACTGCCTCGTGTACGTGACTTCCGTGGTGTAAAAGCAAACAGCTTTGACGGCAGAGGTAACTACACAATGGGTATCAAAGAACAGCTGATCTTCCCTGAAATCGAATACGATAAAGTAGACAAAATCAGAGGCATGGACATCGTTTTTGTTACAACAGCAAAAACAGATGAAGAAGCAAGAGAACTGCTGAGACTGTTCGGTATGCCATTCGCTAAATAAGGGAGGGACAAACATGGCTAAAAAATCTATGAAAGTTAAGCAGCAGAGAGCACCTAAATTCTCTACAAGAGCTTACACAAGATGCAGAGTATGTGGCAGACCCCACTCTGTACTGAGAAAATATGGAATTTGCCGTATTTGCTTCCGTGAACTGGCATACAAAGGTCAGATTCCCGGCGTAAAGAAAGCAAGCTGGTAATTGAAAGGAGGAATTCACAATGTCTATGAGCGACCCTATCGCAGATATGCTGACAAGAATCAGAAACGCTAACATTGCAAAACACGATACAGTAGATGTTCCTTCTTCCAAAATGAAGAAAGCAATCGCTGACATTCTGGTAGCAGAAGGTTACGTTAAAGGTTACGAAGTAATCGAAGATGGTATCAAATCCACACTGCGTATTTCCCTGAAATACGGTGAAGATAAAAACGTAAAAGTAATCACAGGTCTGAAAAGAATTTCCAAACCTGGCCTGAGAGTATTCGCTGGCTCCAACGAACTGCCTAAAGTACTGGGCGGTCTGGGTACAGCAATCATTTCCACAGACAAAGGCCTGATGACAGACAAAGCAGCTAGAAAAGCTGGTCTGGGCGGCGAAGTAATCGCTTTCATCTGGTAATTGAGACGAAGAATAGATAGAAATTTAGGAGGTGCAGACCATGTCCAGAATCGGTAAACTGCCCGTAGTGGTACCCGCTGGCGTTGAAGTTAAGATTGGCGAAGGCAATCTGCTGACAGTAAAAGGCCCCAAAGGTACACTGGAAAGAAAATTATCCGCTGACATGAACATCGCAATGGAAGACGGCCAGATCGTAGTTACAAGACCCAACGATCTGAAAAAGAATAGAGCATTACACGGCCTGACAAGAACACTGATTTTCAACATGATCGTTGGTGTTACACAGGGTTATGAAAAAGTACTGGAAATCAACGGTGTTGGTTACAGAGCAGCAAAATCCGGTAAAAAACTGACACTGACACTGGGTTACTCTCATCCCGTAGAAATGGAAGATCCCGAAGGTATCGAATCCATCGTAGAAGGTACAAACAAAATCATCGTTAAAGGTATTGATAAAGAAAAAGTAGGTCAGTTCGCTGCCGAAATCAGAACAAAAAGACCTCCCGAACCCTACAAAGGGAAAGGTATCAAATACGCTGACGAACACATCAGACGTAAAGTTGGTAAGACCGGTAAGAAATAATCTGCGCACGGCAGCGTAAGGTATATTTATATCGGAAAGTGACTAATTTTGAAAGAAACGGAGTGAAAGTACTATGATCACAAAGCCCAATCGTGCAGCGGCTCGTGTTAAAAGACACTACAGAATCCGCAACCATGTAAAAGGCACAGCTGCTAGACCTAGACTGGCAGTTTTCAGATCCAATAAACATATGTATGCACAGATCATCGACGACGTTCAGCAGCATACACTGGTTGCAGCTTCCACAATGGAAGCAGAAATCGCATCCAAAGTTGAATTCACAAACACAGTGGAAGCTGCTGCTGCAGTAGGTGAAGCTGTTGCGAAAAAAGCAATCGAAAAAGGTATTACAGAAGTTGTATTCGACAGAGGCGGTTTCGTTTACCACGGTAAAGTTCAGGCTCTGGCTGAAGCAGCTAGAGAAGCTGGCCTGAAATTCTAAGGTAAGGAGGAAAGTAAGTTGAAAAGAATCGATCCAAGCACTTTAGATCTGAAAGATAAAGTAGTAACCATCAACCGTGTATCCAAAACGGTTAAAGGTGGTCGTACAATGAGATTCTCTGCTCTGGTAGTTGTTGGCGACGGCAACGGCCATGTAGGCTGCGGCATGGGTAAAGCAGCTGAAATTCCCGATGCGATCCGCAAAGGTAAAGAAGCAGCGATGAAAAACATCATCAAAGTAGAAATGAACGATGTAGACAGCATCTACCACGGCGTTACAGGTGCATATGGCAGCGCAAGCGTACTGCTGATGCCCGCTCCCGAAGGTACTGGTATCATCGCTGGTGGTCCCGCTCGTGCGGTACTGGAACTGGCAGGTATCAGAAACATCAGAACAAAATCCCTGGGTTCCAACAACAAACGTAACGTTGTAAGCGCAACAATCGAAGGTCTGTCCAGAGCGACAACACCCGAAGCTGTTGCAAAACTGCGTGGCATTTCTGTTGAAGAACTTCTGGGTTAAGAAGGAGGAAATGACGATGGCAGAAATTAAAATCACACTGGTAAAATCTACAATCGGTGCAATTCCCAAACACAAAAAAACAGTTCAGGCTCTGGGTCTGAATAAAACAAATAGCTATGTAATTCAGCAGGACAACGCGGCTATCAGAGGTATGATCCACCAGGTTAGCCACCTTGTTAAAGTTGAAGAAATTTGATTTTAGGAGGTGCCCAAATGAACTTATGCGAACTGAGACCCGCTGAAGGTTCCAGAGAAAAGAACTGGAGACGCGGCAGAGGTCATGCAACAGGTAACGGCAAAACAGCTGGCAGAGGCCACAAAGGTGCAGGCCAGCGTTCCGGCACAAGCGGCAAATGCGGCTTTGAAGGCGGCCAGATGCCTCTGTACAGAAGACTTCCTAAGAGAGGCTTCACATGCAGAAACAGCAAAGAAATCGTTGCGATCAACGTTTCCATGCTGAATGTATTCGAAAACGATACAGTAGTAGATATCGATGCTTTGAAAAACGTTGGTCTGATCAGCAATCCTAGAGATGGCGTGAAGATCCTTGGCGAAGGCGATCTGGAAAGAAAGCTGACAGTTAAGGTAAACTACTTCAGCAAAACAGCTCAGGAAAAAATTGAAGCTGCCGGCGGCAAAGCAGAGGTGATCTAATTGTTTAAGATTTTTGCTAACTCCTGGAAAACTCCAGAGATTAGAAACAAAATCCTGTACACACTGATGATCTTCGCGATCGTTAGAGTGGGTACACTGATCGCCCTGCCCGGTATCGATACAGCAGGTGTAATGGCGGCAAGACAGAATGCATCCGCGGCGGGTACACTTTATAGTGTAATCGCCGGCGGTGCTAACTCTGGCTGGTCCCTGTTTGCCATGGGTATCGGTCCCTACATCAACGCATCCATTATTATGCAGCTTTTGACAATTGCGATCCCCAAGTTTGAGCAGCTTTCCAAGGAAGGCCCTGACGGTCGTAAACAGCTGCAGTCTTACAGCAGATATCTGACAGTAGTCCTGGCGTTGATCCAGGGTTCCGGTCTGGTTTACACATATCAGAACATGTATCTGGTTCACAGCCCTCTGGTGTATATCGCATCCGTCCTTTGTCTGGTATGCGGTTCCACATTCGTAATGTGGCTGGCAGAACAGATCACAGCAAAAGGTATTGGGAATGGTTCTTCCATGATCATCTTTATCAATATCGTTTCCAGTATGCCTAAGGGTGCAGCAATGCTGTACTACACAATCGTAGGCGGCGGCGCAATCGGTGCAGCTAAGGTTGCAGCGATCGTGGTTATCCTGCTGATCGTTCTGGCTTTCATCGTATGTGTAAACAGCGGCGAAAGAAGACTGCCTGTAGCTTACTCCACAAAAATGGTTGGCAGAAAACAGGCAGGCGGCAGAAGCACAAACATGCCTATCAAGGTAAACACTTCTGGCGTTATCTCCATCATCTTTGCAATCTCTTTGCTGCAGTTCCCTCAGCAGATTGGTAACTTTATCCCTCATAAGGGGGAAGCATTTACAAAGGTGCTGGAAGTACTGAACATGACACACCCCGTGGGTGCGATCCTGTATGTAATCCTGATCTTCTTCTTCACATACTTCTACACATCTATCGTTATCAACCCTAACGAAATTGCGATGAATATGAAGAAGAATGGCGGTTTCATTCCCGGTATCAGACCGGGTCAGCCTACAAGTGCATATATTACAAGAGTGGTAAACAGAATCACACTGGTTGGCGCAATTTGCTACGCTATTCTGGCAATGGTTCCCATTCTGCTGCAGTGGATCTTCAAGATCAACGTAGGCTTTGGTGGCACAACATTGATCATCGTGGTTGGTGTATGTCTGGACATCGTAAAAACACTGGAAAGCCAGCTGTTGATGCGCCACTACAAAGGTTTTTTAAATGACTGATAACAATCGCTTGGGAAATGCGTGATACGCATTTCCCGAGGGGTTGTTTTGTGCTATGAAGGCCTTTTTAAGCGACCAGGCGTCTGGAGATGTTTACATTGACAGACGACTGGACATTTAAAAAGCCAATGACATGAGTAAGACAAAGTCTTACGAATAGCATTGGCAGCGAAGCGGCTGGTTTTCATAGAAAACAATATGGGGAGAATGAGATAAAAAAGAGAAGGCCATCTATTAAGAAAAGAGGTAATCGTATGAAATTGGTACTGATTGGTGCTCCTGCAGCAGGGAAAGGTACGCAGGCTGCAAGACTGGTAGAACACTATGGCATTGCTCACATTTCTACAGGTGACATGCTGAGAGAAGAAGTTGCGAAAGGCACAGAATTGGGTAACCAGGCAAAAAGCATCATGGCGGCAGGCGGTCTGGTTTCTGATGAACTGATCATTGCGATCGTTCAGGAAAGAATCAAAAAAGATGACTGTGCGAAAGGCTTCATTCTGGATGGTTTCCCTCGTACTGTTGTTCAGGCGGAAAAGCTGGAAGAAATGGTAAAACTGGATCATGTAGTTTACATCAGTGCTCCTGACGAAGTGATGCTGGAAAGACTGACAGCAAGAGAAAGCTGCCCCAAATGCGGCGCGATCTACAATAAGCTGTCTCTGCCCGCAAAAGTGGCAGGCATTTGTGACAAATGCGGTACAGCATTGACACAGCGTAAGGATGACACACCTGAAGCTGGTAAGAAGAGAATTCAGACATTCCACGATCAGAGCGAACCTCTGGTAGAGTTCTACAGCAAAGAAGGCATCCTGTTTGAAGTAGACGGTACACAGGCAATCGACGATATTACAAAAGCAATCGTTGCAGGTCTGGATAAATAAGAAATAAATGACAGTGCGGCAGAGGCAGAGATGCTTCTGCCGATGTTTTTTCAGAAGGAAAAAATCGCTTTCTACAATATAAATACAGTGTTGACGAAAGAAGGATAGTTTTATTCAGAAACAGATACAAATAAATTACTATAAATAACGTAACTGTTAAAAAGGGGTATCGCTTAATTTGAAAATATTGTATACTTGTTAGGCTTATGGAAATAGAGCGACTACCGATGCGGCAGAATGGAGCGGAACATTCTGGGTAAGAACCTGTTTTCGGAGCAAAACAACCGTTCTGATCACGGACGGCGAACCGGAAATTCTTACGTTTAACGAAGGAAAATGAGGTGATATCGTTGGAATATCAGATCGGCCAAGTGGTTTATTCCAAAAGCGGTCACGACAAGGGTGACGTGCAGATGATTGTTGCAGTTGAGGGGGAGTACCTTTTCCTGGCGGATGGCAGACGCCGTAAACTGGAAAAGCCGAAACGCAAAAAGAAGATGCATGTTCAGCCTACTTTCTATGTAGAAAATGACGTGGCAGCAAAGCTGCAGACAGGCGCATATCTTCTGGATGCAGATATCAAGAAGGCATTGAAGAAGTACCGTGAGGTGCAAGACGTTTAATGTTTAAGGAGGTTTACGGTCTTGTCTAAAAATGACGTTATCGAATTAGAAGGAACCGTACTGGAAAAATTACCCAACGCTATGTTTCAGGTGGAACTGGAAAACGGCCACCAGATTCTGGCGCACATTTCCGGCAAACTGCGCATGAACTTCATCCGCATTCTGCCCGGTGACAAAGTGTTAATTGAAATGTCTCCCTATGATCTGACAAAAGGTCGTATCATCTGGAGAGCGAAGTAAGGAAGGAGCGATCACAATGAAAATCAGACCATCTGTAAAACCTATGTGTGAAAAATGCAGAATCATCAAAAGAAAAGGTCGTGTAATGGTTATTTGTGAAAATCCCAAACATAAACAGAAACAGGGCTGATAATTTATTATGGGCTTGAGGGGAAATACCCCAAAGAGCCGGAACTGATAAATCCGTCAACTATACTGGGAGGAGCATACAGTTAATGGCAAAGGCAGCGCAAATTGGTGAGCGCGTAAGTGCAATGACTGACGGTCTGTCTCCTTTGTTCGTAATGCCCAACGAGTATCGCACTGTGTTTATGTGAAAAACATTTATTAGAAACTTATCGTGAAAATTTACAGGAGGTGCAAGAATAATGGCACGTATTGCTGGTGTAGACTTACCTAGAGAAAAACGCGTAGAAATCGGCCTGACATATGTTTACGGCATCGGCCACTCCAGCGCAGTTCGTATTCTGAATGAAGCAGGTGTAAACCTGGATACAAGAGTGAGAGATCTGACAGATGAAGAAGTTGCAAGAATCCGTGACGTCATCGACAGAACTCAGACAGTAGAAGGTGACCTGAGAAGAGAAATCGCTCTGAACATCAAACGTCTGATCGAAATCGGCTGCTACAGAGGCATCCGTCACAGAAAAGGTCTGCCCGTTAGAGGTCAGAAAACAAAAACAAACGCTAGAACAAGAAAAGGTCCTAGAAAAACTGTTGCGAACAAGAAGAAATAATTGATATTTCGTAAGGAGGTTTGAGGTAAATGGCAAAGAAAACTGTGAAAAAGGCAACTACTCGCAGACGCCGTGATAAAAGAAAAGTAGAACGTGGCCAGGCTCATATCCAGTCCACTTTCAATAATACAATCGTTACAATTACTGACGCAGTAGGCAACGCTCTGTCTTGGGCATCCGCTGGTCAGCTGGGCTTCAGAGGCTCCAGAAAATCCACACCTTATGCAGCACAGATGGCTGCAGATACAGCTGCAAAAGCTGCTTCCGATTACGGTCTGAAAACAATTGAAGTATTCGTTAAAGGCCCCGGCAGCGGTCGTGAAGCTGCAATCCGTGCACTGCAGGCAGCAGGCCTGGATGTAACACTTATCAAAGACGTTACACCCGTTCCTCACAACGGTTGCAGACCCCCCAAACGCAGAAGAGTATAACCTAATATTAGGAGGTGTAGAACAATGGCAAGAGATAGAGTTCCCGTACTGAAAAGATGCAGATCCCTGAATCTGGATCCCATCTACCTGGGTATTGATAAAAAATCTAAAAAACAGAACCTGAGAGCAAACAAAAAAATGTCCGAATACGGTCTGCAGATGAGAGAAAAACAGAAAGCAAAATTCATCTACGGCGTACTGGAAAAACAGTTCAGAGGTTACTACGCACAGGCTGAAAAAATCGCGAAAAAAGAAGGTATCCCCGGCGAAAACCTGCTGATGCTGCTGGAAATGAGACTGGACAACGTAATGTTCAGACTGGGCTACGGCAGAACAAGAAAAGAAGCTAGACAGATCGTTCGTCACAAACATGTACTGGTAAACGGCAAGGCAGTAGATATCCCTTCTTACCAGGTGAAAGTTGGCGATGTTGTTGAAGTAAAAGAAAAATACAAAACAATTCAGAGATACAAAGATGTTCTGGCTGTAACAGAAGGCAGAATCGTTCCTGAATGGCTGTCCGCAAACCACGATGCACTGAGCGGTACAGTAGTGGCAAAACCCACAAGAGCACAGATCGATGTTCCCGTTGAAGAAACACTGATCGTCGAACTGTACTCCAAATAATTTTCGATTGTGCAGTGAAGTCAAAGTAATTGCCGTAGGGCTGATGGCCCTGCGGCAGTCTATCATAAAAAAGGGAGGTTTGAACGAGTGTTTGAATTTGAAAAACCTCGCATTGAGATTGCTGAAATGGCACCCGATGGCACATATGGTAAGTTTGTTGTAGAACCCCTGGAAAGAGGCTATGGTACAACTCTGGGTAACTCCCTGAGAAGAATTCTGCTGTCCTCTCTGCCCGGCGCTGCAGTAAGCAACGTAAAAATTGATGGTGTACTTCATGAATTCAGCGTGATTCCCGGCGTAAAAGAAGACGTTACAGAAATCATCCTGAATCTCAAAGGTCTTGCGATCAAAAATACAAGCGAAGGCAATGAGCCTAAAATTGCTTACATCGACGTGGAAGGCGACGGTGAAGTAAAAGGTTCCGATATCAAATGCGACAGCGATATCGAAATCCTGAATCCTGATCACCACATTGCAACACTTTCCGGCGGTGCTGGCAGCAAGCTGTATATGGAGATCACAATCAACAAAGGCCGCGGCTATGTTGGTGCAGACAAAAACAAAAAAGACGATCAGCCAATCGGTATGCTTCCTGTAGACAGTATTTTCACACCTGTAACAAGAGTGAATTTCCTGGTGGAAAATACACGTGTTGGTCAGATCACTGACTATGACAAACTGTCTCTGGAAGTTTGGACAAACGGAACAATCGCACCTGATGATGCAGTTAGCTACGGTGCGAAAATTCTGAATGAACACCTGAACCTGTTCATCGACCTGTCTGATAATACAAAAGACGCTTCTATCATGGTAGAAAAAGAAGAAGGTAAGAAAGAAAAAGTTCTGGAAATGTCTATTGAAGAACTGGATCTGTCCGTTCGTTCTTACAACTGCCTGAAACGTGCTGGTATCAACACAGTAGAAGATCTGGCGAATAAGACAGAAGAAGAAATGATGAAGGTGAGAAACCTTGGACGCAAGTCTTTGGAAGAAGTATTAAACAAAATGGCGGAACTGGGTCTTTCCCTGAAGCCTAGTGACGAATAATTTCGTCATTTAGAGAATGTAACTATTATTTACCGCAGGACTGCGCCTCTACGTAATGCCGAAGAGTGGTGGAGACGGGCAAAGTCTGCGGGGATCCACAAGGAGGATTTAACCATGCACGCATCCGGTTATAGAAAACTTGGTAAAACAACACCTCAGAGAAAAGCTCTGCTGAGAAACCAGGTAACAAATCTGCTGTACCACGGCAAAATCAAAACAACAGAAACAAGAGCGAAAGAAGTAAAAAGAATCGCTGAAAAACTGATCACTCTGGCTGTAAAAGAAAAAGATAACTTCGAAGAAGTTACAGTAACAGCAAAAGTAGCAAAAAAAGATGCGAACGGCAAAAGAGTGAAAGAAGTTGTAAATGGCAAAAAAGTAACAGTTTACAACGAAGTTGAAAAAACAATCAAAAAAGACAAAGCTTCCAGACTGGCTGCAAGAAGAGCAATTCTGGCTTACCTGTACCCCGTAACAGAAGTTCCTGCTGACGGCAAAGCAGTAAGAAAGAACACAAAGAAAGTTGACATGGCTGCAAAAATGTTCGACGAAATCGCTCCCAAATACGCTGGCAGACCCGGTGGTTACACAAGAATTGTGAAACTGGGCGCAAGAAAAGGCGACGGCGCAATGGAAGTTATTCTGGAACTGGTTTAATTGAAAACTTTTTTCCATAAAAAATCAGAGACTTGCAAATGCAAGTCTCTTTTTTTGTAAGGAGAATGGATTTTGGCAGGAAAAGAGGTGGATCATTCGCTTCGAGTGCCATAATCGTCATAGGTGAAAATGCCGTTATTGTCTAAAATATGGGCAACATAGCCATCTACGCAGGTTACAAGAAGGAATTTATGGGGGTCACTCTTGTTGATATAGGCATAGATAGTTTTACTGTTTTCCAATTGCTGCGAAAGAATATGGAATCTTTTTTCGCTGAAAGAACCCTTTTTGCGGACTTGTTCCACGGAAAGGAAATCAGGCAGTCCGGTTTCTTCGTCTAACTGCATTAGAGGAAGTCGATATCCATAGGTTTTACCTCCGGGAAATTCCCAATAGGTTCGCTTAAAATTTAAGGAGGTGTCGCTGTTTTCTATAACGAGGTCTTTTACCGCGCCTGAATCCAAATCTTTGATCAGAGAAGCCTGAGCCCAGACAACACCATTTTCTACAATCACCGGATCAGAAAATCTGGTGATATTTTTTTTGCCTGTATTCAGCTGCCGATAAGAAGTCTGGTCGCTGATCGAAAGAATAGTGCGACCATTGGAAAGAAGTTGTTTCTTTTCGTTCCATTTGATATTGGTGGGATCAGAACGTTGTACTTCCGTCCAGTAATCAATGACGGAAAAATAGATATCGCCATTGATATATTTGGCACGGACTTCTGTAGGTTCACGATTCAGAGTGATCGTAGGGGCGGCATGTGTTTCTGCAGCATAGGCCGTTGGCGCAGAAACAGAACAAAGGGTTGCCGCCAATATCGCTGTAAGGGCTGCTTTCGAGATATGTTTTTTCATCGTATCTCCTCCATGCTTTTTATTTAACGAGGACGGTAAAGATTGATTAAGCCGTTGTCTGCAACATGGGAAATATAGCCATGCTGAACAGTGGCAGTCAGAGTTTTTTCGGGGTCATCTTTGGAAACATAGGTAAAAAGCGTTTTGCCATCTTCCAGATCTGTTTTGGTGATGCTGACATTTTCATTACGGAAGCCATATTCATAGACGGGAACAAGGGCTTCAAAATTAGGATAGCCAAGTTTTTCATCCACAGGGATGGGAGAAATAGAGAACTGTCTTTTCATATCAACGCCGTTCTGTTCCCAGATCATATTACGGAAGTGGATACCCGTGTCAGTCACTTCATGATCTGTACGGAAGGATGTGCTGTGGCTATCCAGGAAAGAGGCTGCCATATAGGTTGTACCATCGATCAGAAGGGCAGGGTCCTCCAGAGGGAGTGAATAAAAGCCATTGATAGAAACAATCTGTTCATTCAGACGGATGAAGTTATAGCCGTCAGAAACAGTTCTTGCTTCGGGATACCATTTGATGCTTTCAGGCTCCCGATGGTCGATATTTACCCAGAAATCTCGGATGGAAACATAAACTTTGCCGTTGACCATTTTCGCACGCACGTCGGCCGGTTCGCCGTTCAGCGTGATGGTTGGCGTGACGGGTTCCTGCGTTTCTGCGGCGTAAGCCATAGGCAGGGATGCAGAAAATACAGATGCTACCACGGTTGCGGCAACAAGGGTTTTAGATAAGAGTTTTTTCATAAGATCTCCTCCTTTTCGTCTTCTTATGTTAAGCATAGCAGAAAATGGAAGGTGGTAGGTTACAGAGGGCTTACAAAAAACGAAAGACTTTCTTAAGATTTTTATGGCAGAAAAGAAAATGACCTCGCATTTGCGAGGTCTAAAAAGGGAGGATTAGAATGTTATGTTACGAAAAATCGATGGTTGCTGTGTCAGTTTCGGCAGTCAGGTCATCCACGACCATTTCTACTGCCATAAAAGGCTTCAGTGCTAAGTGTTCCTGATACATAATGGTAGCAGACATCCCTATAACGAAAGATAATGTGAAGGAAAGAGCTGCGATAGCGGATAAGTTTTTCAGTGTAAGTTTCATAGATGTCAACTCCTTTACGTTGGATTTGTGTTTCTGTTGGAATCTTTTGTATCTCCATCATAACATAAAAGATCATTCTGTAGGTTACAGACGCCTAACAGGTTGGTTACAATCAGATTGCTTTCATGTTACAGGATTGTATCAAAAAACGAACAATTTTCTTAAGAAACAGGATATGATTTTTATATCGATACAAATGCTGACAAAACAGGGCAATCCTACCGTTTCTATTGACTTTTTGACGAAAAAAACGTATCATATCCATAGCTGTGAGCATTTATGCCATAGACTTTGAGAGGCAGAAAACTGCTATAAGAAATAGGTGAATCTATGAAAATGGTGAAGGCTGAAGGTCTGACCTATGAATATACAAAAATCATGGAAACAGACCACGGCACTGAGGAACATAAGGTGGCCGCACTGAAAAGTGTGAACATCGAAATCGAAAAAGGCGAGTTCATTGTTGTTCTGGGACACAATGGCTCCGGCAAATCCACATTTGCCAAACATATCAATGCGCTGCTGCAGCCTACAGGGGGTACACTGTGGGTAAAGGGCATGAACACACAGGAAGAAGGACAGATCTGGGATATTCGCCAGACGGCGGGTATGGTTTTCCAGAACCCTGACAACCAGCTGGTTGCCACCGTGGTAGAGGAAGACATCGCTTTTGGCCCCGAAAATATGGGGGTTCCTTCTGAACAGATCCGCATGCGTGTAGATGAAGCTCTGGATGCAGTTCGCATGGGGGAATTTGCAACCTATACGCCCTCCAAACTTTCCGGCGGTCAGAAACAGAGAATCGCCATTGCCGGCGTTCTGGCTATGAAACCTGACTGTATCGTTCTGGATGAACCTACAGCCATGCTGGACCCCGTTGGCCGCAGAGACGTTATGGAAACCATCGAGCGTTTGAATAAAGAAGAAGGTATCACAATTATTCTGATCACCCACTATATGGACGAGGCGGTTCGTGGGGACAGAGTGTATGTCATCGATGACGGCGACCTGGTGATGCAGGGAACGCCCAGAGAAATTTTCGTGCAGGTGGATAAACTGAAAGAGTACGGGCTGGACGTACCTCAGGTAACGGAAGTTACATATCTGCTGCGCAAAGAGGGGATCGATCTGCCCGCAGATATTTTAACGATCGAAGAAATGGTAGGTGCAGTATGTCAATTAAAATAAACCATCTGACCCACATTTACAATGAAGGTACCACCTTCGAAAAAGTGGCACTGAACGACGTGAATATCGAAATCAAGACCGGGGAATTTATTGGTCTGATCGGTCACACTGGTTCCGGCAAGTCCACACTGATCCAGCATCTGAACGGCATTATTTCTCCTACCCACGGCGAAATTCTGCTGGATGAAGAAAATATCCATAAAGATAAAGCAAAGCTGAAGGAAGTGCGCAGACGCATTGGTCTGGCCTTTCAGTATCCCGAATATCAGCTTTTTGAAATGACAGTATATAAGGATGTTGCCTTTGGCCCCACCAATCTGGGTTGGTCGAAGGAGCAGATCCACGAAAGCGTGGTAGCGGCTCTGGATATTGTAGGCATCAGTCCTGAAATCTACGAAAAATCTCCCTTTGAACTTTCCGGCGGTCAGAAACGTCGTGTGGCAATCGCGGGGGTTTTGGCAATGAATCCGGAAGTGCTGATTTTGGACGAGCCTACCGCGGGTCTGGACCCCAAGGGCCGTGATGAAATTCTGGCGGCAATCAGAAAGCTCCATGAAGAAAGGGGCATTACCGTCATTCTGGTAAGCCATAGCATGGAAGATGTGGCAAAGCTGGTTGACCGTATTATCGTGATGCACAGAGGACAGGTTGCCATGACCGGCACACCCAGAGAAATTTTCTCTCATCCCATGGAACTGGAAAAAATGGGACTGGCGGCACCTCAGGTGAGTTACGTATTTGCACAGCTGAAGGCGAAGGGCTATGATGTGCCCACAGATATTTATACTGTGGAAGAAGCAAAAGAAGCCCTGTTGAAATTGGTAAAGCAGGTGAAAGCATGATTAGAGATATTACCATCGGTCAGTATTATCCTGCGGAATCCCCCATTCATAGAATGGACGCTAGGCTGAAACTGATTGTTACATTTATTTTTATCGTATCACTGTTTCTGGTGAATTCCTTTGTGGGCTATGCCTTTGTGCTGGCTTGCATGGGGCTGGTGATCAAAGCTTCCAAAGTACCTTTGAAGTTTATGCTGAGGGGCTTGAAAAGCATTATGATCATCATCCTCTTTACAGCATTTATCAACCTCTTTCTGACAAGAGGGGAGCATGTACTGCTCCATGTGGGGTTTGTGACTGTTACGCTGGAAGGCTTGCTGTTGGCGATCAAGATGTGTATCCGTCTGGTGATGCTGATCGTAGGCTCCTCCATTCTGACCCTGACAACCACACCCATTCAGCTGACGGATGCCATTGAATACATCCTG
>CALFPN010000035.1 GCA_937919015.1 uncultured Clostridia bacterium | reverse complement strand
TCTGTATAATGATGCTTTGAAACTGGCGGAAGAAAGAGATCTTTCCGGCGCAGCGTACAATCTGGAACAGAGCCTTCTTTTTGATAAAAATAATGTTCCCGCAAGAAACCTCTTGGGATTGATTTATTGTGAAACAGGCCGTATCGGGGATGCCCTGAAACATTGGATCATCAGTACTTCCATGCAGCCGGAAGGCAATGCGGCAGCAGATTATATTGATTATCTGCAGAAAAATGCCCGTGAAATGGAAAAATGCAATGATGCCATCCGTATGTATAATCAGGCAATCCATTATCTGAAGCAGGGAAGCGATGATCTGGCTGTGATCCAGCTGAAAAAATCTATCGACAATAACCCTGATTTTTTGGATGCCTATAATCTGATGACCCTTTGCTGTATCGAGGATAAAAATGCAAAGCGTGCGCAGCATTTCAATGAGATCGTATTGAAAAGAGATATTCGAAATCCTCTTGCACTGCATTACAGAAGTCTGCTAGGAACTGCTCCCGCTTCCCCATCTCACTTGAAGAAGGCGGAAAAAAGCAAAACCCCTTCGGTCAGTGTAAAGAAAACGGATAGTAATCCCCCGATTCCTCGTTATAAACGGAAAGAAAAAACCAATAGTGTTCTGGAAAAGAGAGATTTCCTGGCCTTCCTTGCAGGGATCGGCGTGGCCGTAATCGTGATTCTGGTTCTGGTGGTTCCTGCTTTGAATGAAAGCAAAAATACAAAGATCAAAGAATTAGAATCAGCCATTGAAAATTATGCTGGTGAAACGGAAATGACTCCGGAAGAGGTTCTGGCAATGCGTACAGAATTGGAAAAACTGCAGACTGAAAATAAGCTGCTGCGCAGTGAAGAAAACAAGCAGGCAAATCTGGAATTACTTGCAACCGCTGTAGCTCAGATGACCGATGGCGACTTTGAAGCATGTGTTGCAACGCTGGATACCATTGACACTGTAAGCTTCAGTGAAGAAGATCTTGCAAAGTATGACTCTGTAAAAACAACTGCTTATCCCAAAGCGGCAGATTCCTATTATACCAAGGGGAAAAGCCAGTTTCTGAATAATAATTTCACGGAAGCAAAAACATATCTGGAAACCGCTTTGAATTATACGAGCAATGAAAATTTTGTAGATGATACCCTCTATTATCTGGCTAAAATTGCAGAGGAAGATAAAGATGTTATCAAAGCAAAAGAATATTACAACAAAATCGTAAAAGAGTATCCTGATTCCAATCAAATCACGAATGTAAAGAATGCTCTGCAGCAATTGAATGAAGCTTCTTAATGCAAAACTACCCCTTCGACATATGTCGTAGGGGTAGTTTTTTCATGAAAAAAGGAACTGCTGTAAAAAGCAGCTCCTTTTTCTTTTATTTTGCGTATTTTTCTTCCAGTTCTTTGAATTTTGCAGTATAAGCTTCATTCTGTTTCTGCTGCAACAATGTGCCCTGAATGTAATCTTTTACATCTTCAAAGGCCATAACAGATGTTTCCTTTCTGCTTTCTACTTTGATCAGATGGTAGCCAAACTGCGTTTTTACAGGGCCAACAACCTTGCCGATTTCTGCTTCAAAAGCAACCTGATCAAACTCAGGAACCATCTGGCCTCTGCCAAATTCACCCAGATCGCCACCCTGCGCATTGGAAGGACAGGAAGAGAATTCCTTTGCCGCATCCTCAAAGGCAACTTCGCCCTTTTCGATAGATGCCATGATTTCTGCTGCCTTTTCTTCTGTATCTACCAGAATATGTTTTGCATGTGCAGATTCAGGTTCTGTAAAATGAACGGGATTTTCTTTGTAGAATGTCTGCAGTTCTTCTTCTGTTACAGTAATATCTTTCAAAATGCTGTTGATTGCTGTCTGCGCAAGAATTTCCTTTCTTGCTTTTTCCATCTGCATTTTGAATTCTTCTGTTTCATCCATTTTTTCTTCCACAGCCATTTTTGCATACAGATGAAATGCCATCAGCTGTTTCAGGCAGTGTTCTCTGAACTGAGGATATGCTGCATATGCCTGCTGTTCCTGGGGCAATTTTGCAATATATGCATCAACATCTGCCTCTGTAATGTTTACACCATCTACTGTGGCTAAAATATTCTGTTCACTCATTTTCTCATTCTCCTTAAATTTATATTTACTGGATCCCAAAACCTTCATTGCTCCAGTTTTCATCGTCTGGAATCATATCCGTATAACCGTCATTTGGATCAACAGATACATTAGGATCTACTGTTTCTGGTGCAGCATTGTGCTGCATATCACACACTTCACTAATAGAGATATCTAACTTGCCTTCAGGGATTGTTTTTGGTTTACTGATGATCGTATTCCCTTTTACTGCCAGAACAACCTGCATATGACAATCCGCAGGGCAGTTTGGAGATGCGATTTTGCCGGATTCTTTACAGATATCGAAGCTCTTATGCAGATCGCATGTACCGCCGGGGCCGGCGAATTCAGTTGTTGCCAAATCGGAATGTACTGTCTTGCCATAATAATCCTGAGAACACAGTTCTGTAGGAGACAGACCTGTTGCAGAACAGTAACTGATTGTTTTGAGGCCATCAGGTTTTTCAAAATTTTTATTTGCCAAACCTTCATGGCTATGGATATCTGCCATAACAGATTTCCAGATTTTCAGATGCGCATTGCCTGCATTCTGGATTTCTTTCTGCGTATCATACCCCATCCAGATACCGCCTGTATAATAAGGGGTATAGCCATAGAATGTCAGGTCGATCGTATCATTTGTTGTACCCGTTTTACCTGCTACATTCATGCCGCTGATGCCAGCCTGACCGCCGGTACCTCTGGTGATAACATCGCGCATCATATCTGTCAGCATATATGCTGTTGTTTCTTTCAGAACTCTGTGGGTTTCCTGTCCTTCATTGTCCAGCAAAACATTGCCGTCATGGTCATATACAACAGTATAATAAACAGGTTCATAATAGGTACCACCATTGGCAATCGAAGCATAGGCTGCAGTTTCTTCCAGAACGGATACCCCCTGTGTCAGACCGCCCAATGCGGTGGTAGCAGCTTTATCTCTTTCATCGATGGTAGTGAAGCCGAAATCCAGCAGATACTTATATGCTGTATCTGCACCGACCATCGTAAAGGTTTTTACCGCCAGAACGTTCATGGAGTGCCAGATACCCTGACGCACTGTTGTAGGGCCGATGTACTTCCCATCCCAGTTTTTGGGAGACCAGCCGCCATATGTAACAGGTTCATCGACGATGGTAGAACCGGGCATCAGTTTGCCTGTATCAATGGCGGGGGCATATGCCGCCAAAGGTTTCATTGTGGAACCCTGCTGACGCAGTGCCTGTGTTGCACGGTTAAAAACAGAATCGCCTGGTTTTTCGCCGCGGCCGCCTACCAAGGCTTTTACCTGACCATTCTCCTGATCCATGATAACCATAGCTGCCTGCAGAGATTTGGAAACCGTCAGTTTATCCAGAACCAGTGTATGGGTTTCATCCAGCAGTTCTTTCTTCACATTTTCCACGAATGCATCTGCTTCTTCCTGACTATATACGGTTGCATTCTTTTCATAATGGGACTGGCTTTTTGGATCATCCGGATCTTTTTCTGTATCCAATACGGAAATCAGATAGGTCACATCCAGAGAGCCATCCCCGGCTGGGAAATTGTTGTCATTTTTAAAGGCCGCCTCTGCAGTTTCCTGCATATAGCTGTCCATGGTTGTATGGATCTGCAGACCGCCGCTGTAGATCAGATTAGAAGCCTGTGCTTCTGTCATCTTTTTCTTTTCTACCAAATCTTTTTTGAGCTGCTGCACAGCGGCATCAACAAACCAGTTGTGTTTTGCATTGCCCTGCTCCTCATCCTTTGCCTTGCAAACCAGATGACCGAAGACATCTTCTGCAACGGCTTCATCGTGCTGTTCCTGTGTGATCATACCCTGCTCCAGCATATTACTCAGAACTGTCAGCTGACGCTTGCGGCTTTCTTCTTCGTTTACATCAGGGGCATATTTGCTGGGGTGCTTTGTGATGCCGGCAATAGTTGCAGATTCAGCTAGAGTCAGTTCGCTGGCATGTTTGCCGAAATAATACTGAGAAGCTGCTTCTACCCCATTCAGACCGTGATGCAGTGCAATGGTATTCAGATACAGTTCCAGAATATACTTTTTCGCTTCTTCTTTAGAGCCTAACTGTTTTTCCAGTGCATTTTCCAGAGAAACGGCCAGATACTGTTCCTTTACTTTTCTGGTAATGCTTTTTTCGTTTGTCAGCACCTCATTTTTGATGACCTGCTGTGTCAAGGTACTTGCCCCCTGAGAAAAATGCATGGTCTTCAAATTTTCCACCATGGCACGCATGATGCCCTTGGGATCGATCCCATTATGCTGATAAAAACGTGCATCTTCAATGGCAACAACTGCATTCTGCATATTTTTAGTAATGGCAGAAAGTTTGACGTACTCACGATTTTCGTTTCCGTGCAGTTTATCTACCGCATCCCCTTCATCGTTATAGATAACAGATGTGTAGGAATCGGGCATAACATCGGATGTATTCAGCATTTCCGTGCTCTGCAGGATGCCAAAAACAGTGCCCAAAGCTGCGCCTGCAACGGCAAAACCAATGATTACTGCAACAATCAGCGCAACTTTACCAATTCGGCCGTTTACACTGCGCTTTCTTCTGCGTCTTTTACGCTTTCTTCCTGATGGATTATGGGAAGATGTGCTTCTGCTGGTTCTGCGGGAGCCATGGGAACCATTTCGGCTGCCGGAACCATTGGAAGGTCTTCTTCTATTTTGAGATTCACTCATACTATGAAACCTCCTGTTTGTTCTTTAATTCAATCACGCGGAGCATAGACACTTCGCTTTTTATAAAACAACACTTCATTAAATTATATCAGATTTTGTTGTCAATTCAAAGATATTTTCGTAGATTCATCCTTATATATTTCCTAAGATTTTATTGATTTTTTATTCAATCCGTTATTTGTAAATTCTGTTTTGCATATTTTTGTGAAGGGAGGTACTGAAATGAAATCAAAAACAAGGAAAAAATGTCATATACTGCTTTTGTTTTTTTTGCTTTTTACTATCTGCATTCTTCTGCTTTCTGTTTTGGATCAAAAACTGGTGCCTCCGCTAAAGGAAATCTCTCATATGCAATGTAAAATTGCAGCAAACAAAATTATAGATGATTCTGCGGAAAAGATCCTTTCAGAAATGAAACTGACAGAATCCACCCTGCTTTCCCCCAATCTAAATGGAGAAGGCTATACAGCCAATACGGCATTGGTGAATCATTTTTGCTCTCAATTCAGTACTTCTATAACGGATGGTCTAACAAAGCTGAAGAATGAAAATATAGGTATCCCCCTTGGGGCTGTTACAAACTGGAGCTTTTTTGCAAATATGGGCCCTGAAATTCCCTTTACTTTGGTGCCCATGGGGGCCGTAAAAGTTGATTATGATTCAGCATTTTTATCCGTAGGGATCAATCAGATCAATTATAAAGTCTGGCTGAATATTTCTATGGAATTAAAGATCGTCAATCCTTTTTATCAGGAAAATCTAACATGTGAGAGAAAGATTATGCTGGCAGATATCGTCTTTAGTGGCAAAGTGCCGGAACAATATTTTCAGATGTCCTACCCAAACGAATATCTATTGACAGAATGAACAAAATGCTAGTATGATATGAATGAGTTTGATTTGATATGGAGGTAATTGATATGATCAAAACATTAAAAGAATTCTGGAACGAAGTTGCTACAATTTCCTATGATACCAGTGATTACGGTGTAATCGCACAGATCCGTTCCCAGTATAGAACAAACGAAATCAATAACTTCGTAAATGCTTTTGTACCCGGCACAGAAATCCTGAAAGATGGTAAAAACGGTGCACCTGTGGTTATGAAAGGCAAAGCAGACGATGATAAAGGAATGACGGGTGCAGAAGAAATCGATTTCCACGGTCTGCAGCTGTTCGATTATTCTGATATGAAAGGCGACTGGATGGTCGTTACATTCCCTGATCTGGAGTCTCTGGAAAAACACCTGCTGAGCGAAGGCGGTGCACTGAACATCTATTCTTCTGATATGATTGTATTTGAAGACGGTGTTTACAAACCATTCCAGATTATGTTCAATGGCGATCATGATACTGTGATCCCTCTCGACCCTGATAGATTTGATACTCCTTTGAATATTGCTGCAATGCAGGATCGTATCTGGGTAAGATGGATGGACCCCAAAGAACTGGAGCCTCTGACAGACGAAGAAGTAGAAGAATATAGACGTTCTATCGGTAGATAAAACAAAAATAAGCACCCTTTCGGGTGCTTTATTTTTTGGAATTTATCAGATTTCCAGCGTTTCGCCAAATCTTTTTGCATATTCTTCAGCTAGTCCTGCTCTGAAATCGGGGTGGGCAATGGCAATCAGTGCTTTTGCTCTTTCTCGGAGTGTTTTGCCCCACAGATGTGCAATACCGTATTCTGTTACGATATAGTCAACATCCATTCTGGAAGTTGTCACATATGCGCCATGATCCAGGAAGGGAACGATTTTGGAAATAGTGCCTTTGGCTGCTGTGGAAGGCAGTGCGATGATAGAACGGCCACCTTTGGACATACGCGCACCGCGGATGAAGTCTACCTGACCACCCACACCGCTGAACTGCATCCCTTTAACCACTTCTGCATTGATCTGGCCTGTCAGGTCAACCTGAATACAGGAGTTAATGGAAACCATGTTGTCGTTCATTGCAATTACATTGGGGTCATTTACATAGTCAACACCATGCAGTTCAAAATTGGGGTTATCATCCAGGAAATCATACAGTTTCTGAGAACCTGCAGCAAATGTTGCAATACATTTACCGGGATGCAGTGTTTTCTTTTTGTTGTTGATGATACCTGCTTTGATCAGGTCAACAATACCGTCTGCTGCCATTTCTGTATGAAGACCCAGATCTTTTTTATCTTTCAGGAATGTTACAACTGCATCAGGAATACCGCCGATCCCCAGCTGCAGCGTATCACCGTCATTTACCAGAGATGCGCAGTATTCGCCAATCTTTCTTTCTACATCCGTAATGGGAGCACCGGGCAGTTCGGGAATGGGTCTGTCTTCTTCAACGATAATATCTACGTCTCTCAGGTGAACGAAAGAGTTACCCATAACTCTGGGCAGGTTTTTGTTCATCTGCGCAATGATCAGTTTTGCATGATTTTTCATTGTAGGGATATGGTCAACACCTGTACCGATGGAACAGAAACCATGTTTATCGGGAGCAGAGATGGAGATCATCATAACATCGATTTCACCTCTGGACAGTACCATTTTGGGATACTGATGGAAGAAACAGGGCATGAATTCGCCTCTGTTTTCGGCAACCAGCTGTCTTGTAGGACCGCTCAGGAACATACCGTGGAAACGAACATGTTTTTCCATGCCGGGTTTTGCAGCAGGAGGATTGCCAAGAGACAGCAGATAATGAACTTCTACATTTTCCAGATGTTCATAATTTCTTTCCAGTGCTTCTGTCAGCGCATAGGGCTGAGAGCCTACTTCTGCTACTGTGATATGATCACCGGATTTGATATGACGGACTGCTTCATCTGCAGTCATGATTTTATCTTTGTAAGTTGTTCTCCAATCCATTTGATTCATCCTTTCTTAAGTGAAAAAAAGTTCTTCAATTCATACAAATACTGTATACATATATTTTACCACAATTTCTGTTGTTATACAATCCGGTATTTCTTTGTATTATAAAAAAGGCACGCTTCTGCGTGCCTTTTACGTTTAAAATATGGAGTTAACCTTCCTGTACAAAGGATACCAGCAGGTCGCCCTGGTTTACCTTGTCGCCTTCTTTGACGTAAATCTTGTCTACAACGCCATCTTCTTTTGCAACAATAGATGTTTCCATCTTCATTGCTTCGACAGTCAGCAGAGGCTGGTTCTTCTTCACTTCGTCACCCTCTTTTACCAGTACCTTGGATACGGTACCGGGGATGGAGGACCCCAGATGGAAAGGATTATTCTTATCTGCTTTCAGTTTACCATCGCTCTTAACTTCCAGATGTTTATCCAGAACTTTGATTTCACGCACAACGCCGTTGATTTCAAAAGTCAGGAAACGGAACCCTTCTGCATTGGGTTCAGTCATATCGATGTATTTGATCAGAATTTCTTTCCCTTCACCGATTTCGATGGATGTTTCTTCCCCTTTTGCCAGACCGAAGAAGAATACGTCACTACTCAGTTTGGATACATCTGTGTAGTATTCCCAGTGATTTACATAGTCTTCATATACCTTAGGATACAGAGCATAAGAAATCTTGTTTCTGTCATTTACTTTCTTCATTGCGTGAGCATCCTTCAGATGTTTTTCAACCGCATCAAAGTCAACTGCTTCCATCAGTGCGCCGGCTCTGCCTTCAATGGGTTTTGCACCTTTCAGCACGATTTTCTGCAGTTCTTCAGGGAAACCGCCTTCGGGCTGACCGATGTTACCTGTGAAGTAGTCTACTACGGAGTCAGGGTAGGAAAGATCTGCACCTTCTGTCAGGATATTATCCTGTGTCAGACCATTCTTGGACATAAAGATGGCCATATCCCCTACTACTTTGGAGGAAGGTGTTACTTTTACGATGTTGCCCAAAAGATCATTTGCCTGTTTGTACAGGTGTTTGATTTCTTCGAACTGGTCAGCGGAACCCATGGCTTTTACCTGTGCCAGCAGGTTGGAATACTGACCGCCGGGAATTTCATATTTATAGATTTCTGTGTTAGGTGTTTTCATTTCAGATTCAAAGCCTGTGAAGATCTGACGAACACCCTGATAATACTGGCTCAGTTCTGTCAGCTGATCTGTATCCAGACCCGTGTCACGTTCTGTCCCTTTCAATGCTTCCACGACCGCATTCATGGAAGGCTGAGAAGTCAGAGAGGACATGGACTGAATTGCTACGTCGGCAATATCCACACCTGCCTCTGCTGCCATCAGGATCGTGCTGACGCCGTTGCCTGTTGTGTCATGGGTATGCAGATGCAAAGGAATGTTCAGTTCTTCTTTCAGTGTGCTGAACAATTTCTTTGCCGCGTAAGGTTTCAGCAGACCGGCCATATCTTTGATGGCAAAAATATGGCAGCCCAGAGCTTCCAGTTCTTTTGCTTTTCTTACATAGTAGTCCAGTGTATATTTTGTTTCGTTGGGGTCAAGGATATCACCTGTATAGCAGATGGCACCTTCAACGATCTTGCCTGTTTTCAGGGCTTCTTCGATAGGCATTTTCATATTTTCCACCCAGTTCAGGGAGTCGAAAATACGGAATACGTCAACACCACGTTCTGCAGATACCTTGATGAATTCACGAACCACGTTATCGGGATAGTTTGCATAACCAACGGCATTGGAAGCTCTCAACAGCATCTGTATCAGAGTATTGGGCATTGCCTGACGCAGCTGCTGTAGACGAACCCAAGGAGATTCCTTCAGGAAACGATATGCAACGTCGAATGTTGCACCGCCCCATGCTTCTACGGAAAATGCATTTGCCATAGCCATGTTTGTGGCAGGAGCTGCAACCAACAGGTCGTTGGTACGCAGTCTTGTTGCCATCAGGGACTGGTGGGCATCACGCATGGTTGTATCTGTAATAAACAGGCGTTTTTCTTTCATCAGAGACTGTGTAAAGTCTTTCGCGCCCATTTCCAGGAATTTATCTCTGGCACCATAAACAGGAATTGTTGTACCATTTTCCGCCTTGCCGAAGGAAGGAACAATGATAGGATCGAACTGAGGTTTTTTGCCTTTGGATTCGTTTACAATCTGGTTGCCGATAAACTCAGCAATTTTACTTGCTCTGTCCTGACCAGGAATAAAGTGGAACAGATCAGGAGTATTTTCGATGAATGTTGTTGTGCATTTACCGTCTCTCCATGTTTTGCTCTGCAGTACGTTGATCAGGAAAGGAATATTTGTTTTCACGCCACGGATACGAGTTTCTTTAATAGCACGGATGGCTTTGTTTGTTACGCCGCGGAATGTTCTGTCACGAGCAATGACTTTAACCAGCAGGGAATCATAGTAAGGTGTGATTTCCGCACCTGCATGGGCAGCAGCACCGTCCAGACGGATACCGTTACCGGCAGGAGAGCGATATACGCTAATTTTACCTGTATCGGGCATAAAGTTATTGGTGGGATCTTCTGTTGTGATTCTCAACTGGATGGAGTATGCATTGCATGTTACATCATCCTGAGATGCCAGACCGATCTGAGGTGCATACAGAGGGTAGCCTTCTTCGATCAGGATCTGTGCCTGTACGATATCTACACCTGTTACTTCTTCCGTTACCGTATGTTCTACCTGAATACGAGGGTTCATTTCGATGAAATAGTAATTTTCATCGGCATCAACCAGAAATTCCAGCGTACCTGCATTTTTATAGCCTACATGTTTGGACAAACGAACTGCATCGGCCAGAATTTTCTGACGAACAGGTTCACTTACTGTAAATGCGGGTGCAAATTCCACAACCTTCTGGTGGCGTCTCTGTACAGAACAGTCACGGTCAAACAGATGAACCACGTTACCGTATTTATCGCCCAGAACCTGTACTTCGATATGCTTAGGGTCACGCAGATATTTTTCCACGAAAATTTTGTCATCACCAAAAGCTTTTTTTGCTTCATTTCTTGCTTCTTCAAATACAGTGGGCATTTCTTCTGCAGAGTTAACGATACGCATACCACGACCGCCACCGCCGTTGGAAGCCTTCAGCATAACGGGATAGCCGACTTTTTCAGCTACTTCCATCACTTCATCCAGATTACGGATGGCATAGTCAACGCCGGGGATAATGGGTACACCACATTCGATCGCCATCTTTTTGGAAGAAATCTTATCCCCCATTTTGTACATAACATCAACATCAGGGCCGATAAAATCGATGCCTTCTTTTTTACATGCTTCAACAAAGTCAGGGTTTTCGGACAGGAAGCCATAACCGGGATGGATGGCATCTACGCCCTTTGCCTTCGCAATTTTAATGATATTTTTGATATCCAGATAAGCGTCCAGAGGACCTTTTTCAGGATTCAGCATATATGCTTCGTCAGTTTTTGTACGGAACAACGCATATTTATCTTCTTTAGAGAAAATACCAACTGTCTGAATGCCCAGTTCGTTCAGGGCACGATATACACGGATGGCGATTTCGCCACGGTTTGCAACGAGAACTTTTTTATATCTTCTGATTTTCACGTTCTGCATGGGGGATTACCTCCTTTTATCATTATTGATCTACTGATCACAAATGTGATTTAGAATCATTTTGGAATCCATTGCCAAAAGATTATTAAACTTTATTATAATACAGGAAATCACATTCGTAAACTAATAATTTAAATTATTCCGCGCAAAAAATTCTTTTGTCTTTTTCATAAAGACATGTCAGTATTCCTGATTGGTTTGTTTTTTACCAAAAAGAACTTTTATCAATTGTGACAAAAATTTCATCTCTACTACTTCTATTTTTTCCAAAGGGACTTCTCGCATGCCACCCGCAGGAATAAATACCTTTTCAAACCCCATACGATCTAACTCCTTCACACGGCTTTCCATGGAAGGTACTCGTTTCAATTCTCCCGTCAGCCCCACATCCGCAAGGAATGCCCAATCCGCAGGAATGGGTTTGTTATAGACAGAAGATGCAATACTCATCAATACAGCCAGATTTGCAGCCTGCTCTTTTAAAAACAGGCCACCGGTCGTTTTGATTACCACATTTTTATCATACAGCTTCAGGTTTCCTCGCTGCTCCAAAATAGAAATCAAGGTATTCATGGTATCCTTCTTCATGGTTTCGCTGATGCGGGAAGGATATGGTGTAAAAGAAGCGGATACAAGGCTTTCGATCTCGGCGATCACAGGGCGGGAACCTTCTTTTAATACGGTCAGCGCACTGCCGGAAACCTGATCCTCTTTCTGGCGTTTTGTAACGAAATATTCGGAAGGATTATCAATGGAGGCAAGGCCTGTTTCTGTCATAGTAAAGAAGCCCATTTCTCCTGTGCTGCCGAAGCGGTTTTTGGTTGCAACCAGACATCGCAGCTCATCTGCCCCTTCCCCTTCCAGCACAAGAACTGCATCCACCAGATGCTCCAAGGCTCTCAGACCGGCAATTTCATCACTTTTGTTCATCTGTCCGATCATCAAAGCTGCACGGGGACGCTTCTTATTTTTTGCCACAGAAACCAGCGCAGAAGCACATTCCATTGTTTGGGTGGGATTACCCGCGCGGGAAGGCAGAAACTCAGCCAGCGCATAGGTCTGGATACTGTCTAAAATAATCAGGTCAGGGTCAACTTCCGTGATGGCTTCCAGAACTCTGTCCATGGATGTATCTGCCAGAATAAAGATATTTTGTTCGATTGTTTCCAGAATACGATCTGCCCTGTTTTTGATCTGACTGTCACTTTCTTCCCCTGATGCATAAAGCACACGATATCCTTGTTTTGCCACCGCAGAAGCAGCCATCAGACTCAGGGTCGATTTCCCTCCGCCGGGAGGAGAGGTGATAATGGTCACAGAATCTCGCACGATACCACCGCCCATAACACGGTCAAATTCTGTAATTCCTGTCAGTAAACGCTGATCGTTCCCTGTTTCCACTTCAGCAAGGCGGGATATCGGCTGCTTGGCTACCATTTTTGTTGTCTTTGCACCACTTTTTGCTTCTTCTGTCTCCTCTAAGGTATTCCATTCACCGCAATCAGGACATCTTCCTGCCCATTTGGGGCTTTTATATCCACAATTCGAACATTTATATATGGTTTTGACTTTCATTTCTCCACCAGACTTTCTATAAAAACAAAGGACTGTAATCAGATTACAGTCCCCTTAGTGGTATCAGCCGATTTTTTCGATTGCAACAGAGGGCGCATTTTTCTGCAGCTCTACGCTGAAGTTTACTTTGCCGGCTAGATTGGATTTTGTTTTGCCAACGTTTACGTCGTCAATCAGAATTTTATATTCTGTTTCAGGTTCCAGTTCCATTGTGATCTGCACATCTTCTGCACCTTCCACTTTAAAACGAGCACCTTTTTCGTTCATTTCGAAATTATGTACGGTTGCACCGGGCACTGCTTCCAAAAGCATTTTGCCGTTCTTTTCCAGTCTTGTGATTTCGCAGAATGTTTTTATATTATACAGATCACCACTCACTTCGAAATCCAGAACTTTTTTCTTTTCGTCCATCAGATGATTGCCGAAGCTGATTGTGCCATTATCTTCCTGTCTGATCAATTCTTCGATTACTGCCATTTTCAGTACCTCCAGTCGTAACTCTCTATTGTGTTTCGTCAGGGCAGTTTTCAAAGAAAACTGCCGCAGACTGTTTATGGTTCTACATGATACAAAGCGGAAATGCAAAAAAGAATTCTACCCCACTTTGTTTAATCAGTATATCACAATTTTATCATTTGGTATAGCAAATTTTTCTGAATTCTGAATAATTATTCTTCCTGTATTATTTTACAACACGGAAGTGAAAAGCGCCGTTTGTTTTCATTCCAACAGATACTTTGTCCCCTGCTTTGAAATCACCGCGCAGGAATGCTTCTGCAAAAGAATCTTCGATTTTCGACTGGATCGCCCTTCTTAAAGGTCTTGCGCCATAGGCTTTGTCATAGCCATCCTCTGCGATTTTTTCAATGGCTTTATCCGTAAAGGAAACAGAAATATTCATGTTTTCCCTGATTCGCTTTGCAAGGGTATTGGTCAGCAGTTTTACGATCTGAATAATATCTTCCTTTTCCAGAGGGTGGAAGACGATAATATCATCAATCCTGTTCAGAAATTCAGGCTTAAAGATATTTTTAATCTCGTCCATAACGCCTTTTTTCATATGCTCATAGCTCTGTTCTGCAGTTTCCACGCTGGTAAAGCCAAGACGTTTGGGCGCAGCAATGCTTCTTGCACCGGCATTGGAAGTCATAATAATCACGGTATTCTTAAAATCGACCTTTCTGCCCTGACCATCTGTAATATGGCCGTCATCCAATACCTGCAAAAGTACGTTAAACACTTCGGGAGAGGCCTTTTCAATTTCATCAAACAGAACAACAGAATAAGGGTTTCTGCGCACCTGTTCACTGAGTTGACCGCCCTCTTCGTAGCCTACATAGCCCGGAGGAGAACCGACCATACGGGAAACACTGTGTTTT
>CALFPN010000034.1 GCA_937919015.1 uncultured Clostridia bacterium | reverse complement strand
TTCCGGTATCTGGGAAGAAGTGCTTGATCAGCTTGGAGAAATGCCACTTCCTCCTTATATTACACATAAACTTCAGGATAAGAACAGATATCAGACTGTTTATGCAGAGCATGAAGGTTCCGCGGCGGCACCTACGGCAGGGTTGCATTTTACACCGGAACTGCTGCAGGAAATTGAAGATATGGGCGTGAAAGTGGCTCATGTGACACTGCATGTCGGTCTGGGTACTTTCAGACCTGTCAAGGTGGAAAATGTGCTGGAGCATGAAATGCATTCTGAGTTTTATGTGGTGGAGCCGGAACAGGCGGCTATCATGAACGAAACAAAGAAAAACGGTGGCCGCATCATTGCCGTTGGTACAACAAGCACCAGAACACTGGAATCCGTAACAGACGAAAATGGGATCATCCAGCCGAAAACAGGCTGGACAAAGATCTTTATCTATCCCGGGTATGAATTTAAGGCGGTAGATTGTCTGGTAACAAATTTCCATCTGCCCGAATCCACTCTCATTATGCTGGTTTCTGCCCTGATGGGCAAGGAGCTGGTCATGGAATCCTATGAGGAAGCGGTAAAAGAAAGATATCGTTTCTTCTCCTTTGGGGATGCGTGTCTTTTCCTGGCAAAAAAATAAAACAAGCAATAAAAAATCCTTACCGCAAAAGCAGTAAGGATTTTTTGATGTCTGTTTTTATTAACCGATGCCGCCGTTCAGTGCACCCAAAATCAGTACCAGGAAGCAGATGGGGCAAAGTACATATTTGCACAGAGGATAGAACCATGTGAACATAGGTTTGTTTCTGCCTTTGTTTACTTCAGCTTCCACAAATTCTTTTTTGCAGAACCAGAAGAACATTACTGCGGCCAGACCTGCACCCAGAGGGCAGATGTAAATAGAGAGAACATCCATCCAGCCGGAAACGATGCCTTGAATCAGAATGGAAACCACTGCGCCGATGACACCGATGGTCAAACAGGCGGGAATACGGCTGAAACCGAATTTTTCCTGCAGGGTAGCAATGGGTGTTTCGTACAGGTTCAGCAGGGAAGTCATACCTGCGAACAGAACAGCCACAAAGAAGATGATTGCAAAAATAGAACCGCCGGGCATGCTGTGGAACAGGTTAGGCAGGAAGATAAACATCAGACCGGGGCCGCCCTGATCCAGCTGAGAACCTGCGGTTGCCATGGCAGGAATGATTACCAGTGCTGCCAGACAGGCTGCCAGTGTGTCGAAGAAAGCAACGCGGGCTGCGGAAGCAGGGATATTCTCGTCATCAGAAAGATAAGAACCGTAAATAACGGTGCCGTTACCTGCGATGGAGAGGGAAAAGAATGCCTGACCCAGTGCATAGATCCATGTCATAGGATCCTTCAGAGCAACAGGATCTACGCGGAAGATATATTTATAGCCTTCTGCGGAACCGGGCTGCAGGGCAATGTAAATTGCCAGACCAACGAACAGGATATAGAACAGGGGCATCATCACTTTATTTGCTTTTTCGATCCCTTTGCCGATGCCAAGCATGGTAATGGCCAGACAGATCACCAGTGCGCCGATCTGCCATGCGTTGTTGCCGAATGCACTGGCCATGCCGCCGAATGCGCCAGCATAACCGTCAACATCGGAATATGCCAGAGTAGAACCGGTAAATGTACCGA
>CALFPN010000033.1 GCA_937919015.1 uncultured Clostridia bacterium | reverse complement strand
GATGCGGCGCAAGCCCTTTTCTTTCACGTCGTGCTCCACGACGTACTTTTTGATTTTCAGGGATCGCTCGATGATGGTATCCAGATTTTCTTCAACTCTCAAATTGAAGAAGGTATCGCACAGGCAGCCAGCCTGCAGATGGGGGCGACCACAAGCAACCTTGTTGCAATGGGTCACGCATATTTCTCCCCTAAGCGTTTGGAAGCTGACATCTGTACATATGAAGATCAGATCAATGTGGCAGAAGGCACAGTTTCTATTCTGGACAAGCCTGGTCTTGGTATCGAACTGAAACAGGATAGAATCGATAAATACTTAAGACAAAAATTTGAAATCAAATAAGCAAAACGAAACCAAAAACTTACATAATTCTATGTAGGAGGGAATTGTATGAATTATATGATGTTAATATCCGTTATTGGCTTCATTGCACTGATGATGATCGTTGGTGTGATCGTATCCAAGAAAATCAATGACGCTGATGACTTTTTCCTGGGCGGCAGAAATGTTCCTGCCTTCCTGATCGTTGCCACTCTGCTGGCTTCTGAAGTTGGCGGCGGCGTTATGCTGGGTTCCGTAGGCCTGGCATATCAGTTTGGTTTTGGTGCCTGCTGGTATGTAATGCCTGTAGCAATTGGTTTGCTGCTGTTCGGTCTGTTCCTGGCGAAAAAACTGAAAAGAGATGCTGACCAGTATGGTTATGTTTCCATGTTCGACTGGCTGGCAGGCAGATACGGCAATTATAAACCCCTGAAAGCCATCGGTGGTTTTGTAATGCTGGTTGGTTTTATCGACGCGCTGGCTTCCCAGTTCGTAGCAATGGGTACAGCCCTGCAGAGTGTAATGGGCGCTGATAAAACAATGGCGATCGTTCTGGGCGGTATCGCTATCGTAATCTATGCTTCTATGGGCGGTTTGCTGTCCGTTATGTGGACTGACCTGCTGCAGGCTGGTGTATTCGTATTCGGTATGGTAGTTCTGCTGCCTATGCTGCTGGCACAGCCCGAAGTTGGCGGCTTTGCAGGTTTGTTTGCGAATGCACCTGATAAATTCTTTGATGTAATGAATGTACAGACACCCACATGGAGAATCACCACATTGGTAACGATGACCATAGCGCCCTTTGTACGTCAGTACTACTATCAGAGAATGTTTGCTTCTAAGTCTGAAAAAATCGCACAGAGATCCGAATTTGCGCAGGCAATTCTGATCGTTATCTTTACAATCTGGACATGTCTGGTTGGTATGTGTGTATTCATGATCAACCCTGCACTGGAAAATCCCGAAAGCGCAATGCCTTGGGTACTGTCCGCAGTAATGCATCCCGCAGTAGCAGCTATCGTTATGGGTGCAATCTGTGCAACAGTAATGTCCACAGCTGATACATTCCTGAATGCAGGTTCTCTGACATTCGTAATGGATATCCTGAAAAACGTGAAGAAAGATGAAATGACACAGGAACAGAGCCTGAAAGTAGCTCGTAACTCCTCCTTTGCTGTTGGTGCAATCGCACTGGTAATTGCAGTTATGTCTTCTTCCGTAGTAAGTGCACTGATGAATGCATGGGCAATCCTGGGTGGCGGCCTGTTCGTTCCCATGGTAGTATCTTACTTCTATAAACCTTCCACAAAAGAAGGTGTTATGGCAGCAATGGTAGCAGGTCTGGTAACAACTCTGCTGTTCACAATCGTGATCAAAGGTTTTGCA
>CALFPN010000032.1 GCA_937919015.1 uncultured Clostridia bacterium | reverse complement strand
GCGTCTTCCTCATCCAGATGATAGCAGACTTCCACTTCCAGTGTACCGGGGTAGTTTTCCTCCCCATCAGGACTGATGTAGAATAAGTGCAGACCATCTCCCTGCTCTTCTGCTCTCCAGATTTTCTTATCAAAGCCTTCTTTGCCGCCATGGAGATGATTGGGGCCATTATTGATATACAGATCATAGGTCTTGCCGTTCAATGTGAACCGACCTGCTCCAATGCGATTGGCAAAACGCCCGATGACAGCCCCCACATAGGCATCCTGTGCTTCATATCCTTCCATAGTATCAAACCCCAGTGCAATATCCGTATCTGCAAAAATCAGGCTCTGCAGAGCCGCACCGTAGGTCAGTATAGCCGCCTTTGTGCCGTTTTTATTTTCCAGCCACCAGCGCTCCACCGCTTCACCCTTTTTCGTTGTACCAAAGGGCTCTTTCCATATTTTCATGATGTTTTCACATCCTTACTTTCTTTTTGCACCAACAGATTCCATGAATCTGCAGAAGTATTTCTGACCATCTTCTGTACGTTTATATACACCTGCATCTTCCAGTACTTCCGCAAATACCAGACCAATCTCATCCTCAACAATGCCATCAATGTTTTCTGCTGTGATCGCATCATATTTCTTCATGAAATCTTCCGCCCAATCTGCATGAAGTGCCGTTCTTTCATCAATGCGCAGGTCTTTTCCCGTCAGAATGGCATCTTTCAGTGCATCCATTTCGCCCAGCAGTCTTGCAGGCAATACCGCCAGACCCATAACTTCGATCAGGCCGATATTTTCTTTTTTGATATGATGCAGTTTCGCATGGGGATGATATACCCCCAGAGGATGTTCTTCTGTAGTGATATTATTTCTCAGCACCAGATCCAGCTCAAATTTGCCGTCACGCATACGGGCGATGGGTGTGATTGTGTTATGAGGTTCCCCGTCTGTTTCTGCAAAAATAAATGCTTTTTCGTCTGTGTAGCCTCTCCATGCATCCAGAATCTTTTCTGCCAGATTCACCAGTCTGTCGCTGTTTTCATGTCTCAGACGGATGACAGACATGGGCCATTTTACGATGCCGGCTTCCACATCCGCAAATCCATCAAAAACATATTCCTGCTCCACTTCCGCTGTTTCCATGGCAAAGGTATAACGACCACCCTGGAAATGATCATGGGACAGAATAGAACCGCCAACGATCGGCAGATCTGCATTGGAGCCGATAAAGTAATGAGGCAGATATTTGATGAAATCAAACATCTTTTCAAAGGCACTGCGGTCAATTTTCATGGGAACATGCTCCCCGTTGAAGGCAATGCAATGCTCATTATAGTACACATAGGGAGAATACTGCATGAACCAGTCCTTGCCTGCAATGCGGATGGGAACAATACGATGGTTCTGTCTCGCAGGATGGTT
>CALFPN010000031.1 GCA_937919015.1 uncultured Clostridia bacterium | reverse complement strand
GATTTCCTACAGATGGGATGCACTGCTAGAAAAATATGAAATTGTGGAATTGGGGGATTTTGTTGAAACCCTTGCTACATCTATCACTAGTGGTGAAAAATCACTGACAACGGCGGTGTCTGCCAGCACAGAAGCAAAACAGATTTACAGCCTGATTTCAGGTAGGGCAACTATCAATGCTGATGGGCTTTATATCTGTGTGGACAGCGATAATATTGATGATGCAACAAAGGTGTTCCATTTCGGGGCAAATGGCTTGCGGTATTCCAGTACAGGCATCAGTGGAGAATGGACAACAATAATTGATACGGAAGGAACTGTTGTATAAAGGGGGCTTAAGTATGGACGCAGAACAAATTGCATTTAGGATTGCCACACTTGAGCAATCTGAACAGGAAACACAACACAGGATTGAAAGGCTTGAGGAAAGACAGGACAACCTTGAAGAACTGACAAGGGCTTTTTCGGTGATGCAGAATGAACAGGAACACATCAAAACTGATGTGGGAGAAATCAAGGAAGATGTGAAGCAGTTAGTGTCTAAACCAGCCAAAAGATGGGATGGTATGATTGACAAAGCCATTGCGGTTTTTGTTGGTGCTGTGCTGACATTTATTTTATGCAATGTGGGTATGTAAAAGTGAAATTTTACACCAAAAAATAAGGAGCAGTGATGATTTTTGTTGACTTTCAGTGATGGTATACGTTATGATGAATTGAACATTATAATTAGAGGGTAAAAAATGCTGAAAGCCTTGATTTCACTGGGTTTTAGAGTTGTTGAAAATAGAATTTTTGATTGCTTCAGTGACGACGTTCAGAACGTTTACCATAACTGGGACGAATAATTTCAGATAAAAAAACCGACTCTTTTTTCAGAGCCGGTTTTTTTTATTCCATTTCGTAATCGAAAACCTCTGTCAGGAAATCATTCTGACGCAGGGCTTCTTCGATCTCATCCAGAATTTCTGCTTCATCGGCAGAAACCCGATGGAAATGATAGCCGCTGGTTACATTCAGCAGAGGAGAAGATTTCCCCATTTCCAGATTTTTTAGAAAAGCCTGCACATCTCTGCGGTTTTTGATATGGAGGGGAGCGGTCACTTTGCCATATACCTTGTGATTTACCATAACGTCTTCCACGCAGCCGCCCAGATCCACGATCAGTTTCAGTTCTTCTTCAGTGCGGGCTTCGTTATGGAACACCTTAAACAGCCGAGAGGCTTTTTCTTCTTTGGGGCTATCCAGTAGATAGCCGCGAGCCGTTGCCAGAATGGAATAGCCTTCGGAACGAAGCAGGGCAATATCCTGCACCACTACCTGACGGCTGACACCTGTCGCCGCTCCCAAAGCACCGCCGGAAAGGGGCTTGGAGGATTCTTTCATTAAAGCTAAAATCATTTTGCGACGTTCTGCGCCTATCATTGTCGGTTCACCTCATCATGTGTCTTGTCATATGCTGTATTCTTCTATTTTATATGAAGGACACTGTCTTTGTCAAACAATACAATGCAGTTTACAAAAAAATAATAGAGATTTTTCAAAGATTTTCCTCCATGGGTTTCAGAAGGAGAAAATGGTTGCGGTCAGCCTGCAGCAGGCCATCCTTCTGCATTTTGCTCAGTTCGTTGGAAAGGGCACTGCGGTCTACGCTCAGGTAATCTGCCAGCTGTTGGCGGCTGAAAGGAATATCGAATTCCCGACTGCCATTTTTCATGGACTGATAGGAAAGATAGGAAAGCAGCCTGCCGCGGATGGATTTAGCAGAGGTATGAAAAATGCGGCGGGAAAGATTCAGATTTTTTCTGGCAGAAACAGACAGCAGATTGTGGATGATCTTATTATGGTGGCTGCAGTTGTTGGTGCAGACCTGCAGAATACGTCCCACATTTAGGAATAATACCTCTGTTTTTTCGGAGGCCACTACACTGACCATCATTGGTTCAGAGGGCACACAGGCATAAGTTTCCGCAAAAACTTGCCCTGCGGAAGCCGTATCCAGAATACTTTTGTTGCCCCAGATATCATCATTTTCGATGGAAACGCTGCCGGAAAGCACCAGCCCCATGGCGGGGACGGCATCGCCCATACGATAGATCATTTCGCCTTTCTGATAGGTTTTCTGCTCCGCCTGCAGACAGCCCAGCATAGCTTTGACTTCTTCGGGAGTCGTGCCGCGGAAGAGCATCGTATTCGATAAGAAAAGATAGTCCATTTTTTTCACCTTTTTCTATTTTTGTTGTTTTAACAACATACTTGTTTTCAAAAGCATAGTATACTGAAGACAGAAAGTCAAGGAAAATATCGAAAGAGTGTTAAAATAGAGTATATATCTGAGGAGGAAAAAAGTATGATCAGAAGAATTATTGAAATCGATGAGGCAAAATGTATTGGCTGCGGCTTGTGTGCGGAAGCGTGCCACGAAGGTGCCATTGGCATGGTGAACGGCAAAGCGAAACTCTTAAGAGATGACTACTGCGATGGTCTGGGGGACTGCCTGCCTACCTGCCCCACAGGGGCCATTACTTTTGTGGAAAGGGAAGCACTGGCTTATGACGAGGCGGCGGTTCTGGCAAACAAAGCAAAGAAGGAGCAGGCGGCAAAACCCTGTGGCTGCGCCGGCGGCAAGGCCATGCAGTTTGAAAGAACAGAGGAAGCACCTGTATGTGCGGCTCCTGTCAGATCTGAACTGCGACAGTGGCCTGTACAGATCAAACTGGCACCCATCAATGCGCCTTTCTTCGATGGGGCAAAGCTCCTGATTGCTGCGGATTGTACTGCCTATGCCTATGCCAACCTGCATCAGGAATTCATGAAGGGCAGAGTAACCCTCATCGGCTGTCCCAAGCTGGATGAAGGGGATTATGCGGAAAAGCTGACAGAAATCATCCGTCAGAACGACATCAAGAGTGTCACCGTGGTGCGTATGGAAGTGCCTTGCTGCGGCGGTATCGAGCGGGCAGCGGTGACAGCCCTGCAGAACAGCGGGAAATTTATTCCCTGGCAGGTAGTAACAGTGACAAGAGACGGCAGAATTTTAGACTAAGTAAAAAAAGAACCCTCACGGGTTCTTTTTTTACTTAGGAAGGAATTCCAGCCTTAGATGGCATGAAGATTTTTCAAACTGATATCCAGAATGGGAGCGGAGTGGGTCAGGGCACCGCTGGAAACATAATCCACGCCCAGTTCTGTGATGGTTTTGATATTTTCCTTTGTCATGTTGCCGGAACATTCTGTTTCTGCTCTGCCATCGATGATACGGATGGCTTCCGCCATTTCCGCGGGGGTCATATTATCCAGCATGATAATATCTGCACCGGCTTCCACCGCTTCTTTTACCATATCCAGATTTTCTGTTTCCACTTCGATTTTGCGAACGAAGGGAGCGTATGCCTTTGCTGCGGCAATAGCTTCTTTTACGCCGCCGGCTGCGCCGATGTGGTTATCCTTTAACATCACGCCGTCGGAAAGGTTATAACGGTGGTTTTTGCCGCCGCCCACCGTTACGGCATATTTTTCAAATACGCGCATACAGGGTGTTGTTTTTCTGGTATCCAGCAGGGTGGTCTTTGTGCCTTCCAGCAGCTTTGCTACTTCGTGGGTATAGGTAGCGATGCCGCTCATGCGCTGCAGGTAGTTCAGGGCAGTGCGTTCGCCGGAAAGCAGCACGCGGATATCTCCGGTAACGGTGGCCATCAGCTGGCCTTTTTTTACAGCGTCGCCGTCAGCCACATAAAAATCTACCTTTGTTTCGGGGTCAAGCAGCTGGAAGGTTCTTTCAAATACACCCAGACCGGCAATGATGCCATCCTGTTTGCAGATGAGCTGCACTTCGCCTTTCTGATAGGCAGGCATCACCGCATTGGTGGAAACATCTTCGCTGTTGATATCTTCTTCCAGAGCCATACGGATGTATTTATCTGCAACGATTTTCATAGTAATGGAATTCATAAGGTCACTCCTTTTCGGATGCAATTTTCTGAGCTGCTCTTTCTGCGAAAACCAGACATTCCAGCAGGCTGTTGCTGGCCAGTCTGTTTTTGCCGTGAACGCCGTTACAGCTGGTTTCCCCAACGGCATAGAGGTGTTCCATGGTGGTTCTGGAATCGCTGTTTACATGGATGCCGCCCATGAAGTAATGCTGGGCAGGAACCACGGGCACGGGTTCCTTTGTAATATCATAGCCTGCTTCCAGACATGTTCTGTAAATATTGGGGAAGTGGTTTTCAATATCTTCCGCGGGAACGGGAGCGAAGGATAGCCAAACGTGTTTTGTTCCTTCTTTTTCCATTTCTGCGTGGATAGCCTGAGAAACCTTATCTCTGGGCAGCAGTTCATTGACGAAGCGTTCGCCTTTGCTGTTCAAGAGGATGGCACCTTCTCCGCGGGCAGATTCGGAAATGAGGAAATGTCTGCCGGGGGTTTCGCTGTACAGGCTGGTGGGGTGGATCTGCACATAATCCATGTTTTCCAGTTCCACACCGTATTTTTCCGCCAGACGCAGGGCGTCGCCTGTCAGGCTGGGGAAGTTGGTGGAATGTTCATACAGACCGCCGATACCGCCTGTGGCAAGGATGGTATCTGTTGCATGAATGTGCAGGGTATCTTCGTCGGATGTGGCAACGATGCCTTTGCAGATGCCGTCTTCCACGATCCAGTCTTCCATCACAGTGTGATCCATCACAGTCACGTTTTCCAGTTCACGCACACGTTTCAGCAGGGTTTCTGTGATTTCCTTGCCTGTAATGTCCTTATGGAAACAGATACGGGGTTTGGAATGGGCACCTTCCTTTGTATATTTCAGGCTGCCGTCATCTTCTTTATCAAAATCTACACCCAGTGCCAGCAGGTCATCGATAATTTCTCTACTGTTACGGATCATCAGGTCAACGCTTTCTTTGCGGTTTTCATAATGGCCTGCTTTTAAGGTATCTTCGAAAAATTCGTCGTAGTCATTTTCGTCGCGCAATACGCAGATACCGCCCTGCGCCAGCATGGAATCACAGCTTTCCAGGTCTTCCTTGCAAATCAGCAGTACGTTCTGTTCTCTGGGCAGTTTCAGTGCGGCATACAAACCGCTGGCACCTGCCCCAACGATGACGGTATCATATGTCAGTTCTTTCGTCATTTTGATCTCTCCTTATTTTGCCAGTTCCAGCATGCGTGTCAGGGTATTTCCCGCAGCCTTTGCCTGTGCGGGAAGGACACTTGCCTGATTTTCTTCTGTCTGCAGCACATGCAGAATCTTTTCCAGTGTGATGCGCTTCATATCGTGGCAGATGGGTGTGGTTTTGGGGAAATAGAAGGTCTTGTCGGGGTTCTGTTTTTCCA
>CALFPN010000030.1 GCA_937919015.1 uncultured Clostridia bacterium | reverse complement strand
GCCGTCTTCCGAAGGAAGATGCTTTGACCAATTTCCCTGGTGGGGGTTAAGGGGGTAAAACCCCCTTAGATAAGTCCGGTTGTTTCGTCAAGTCCAAGTACGATATTCATATTCTGCACAGCTGCGCCGGATGCGCCTTTGCCCAGATTATCAAATACACTGATGAGTGTCATTCTTTCATCATTGCCTTCCACAAACAGCTTCAGTTCGTTGGTATCGCTGAGGGGATTGGACGCCAGAAAGTTCGTTTCTTCTGTGCCTACGCTGATGAGCTTTGCATCCTTATAGTAATCCTTCAGCATTGCCAGCAATTCATCCTTCGTTACTTTCTTCTTGAATAGGGAAGCAATCAGAGGGATGCATGTGGCCATGCCGCTGTAATAATCCCCAACAATGGGACAAAATACAGGGGGTGTGTCAATGCCTGTCACATGCTGCATTTCAGGCAGGTGTTTATGCTTCTGGCTCAGGCCATACTGTCTGGGGCTGTCGAAGAGAACAGGTCTGTCCGCCGCTTCGTAATCGGCGATCATGGCTTTGCCGCCGCCGCTGTAGCCCGTCAGGCTGTGGGCGGTCAGGGGATAATCGGTGCCGATGATGCCCATTTTCACCAGAGGGTATACCGCTGCGATAAAGCCTGTGGCATGGCAGCCGGGGTTGGCAATCCGTTTGCTGTTTTTGATATTTTCTCTATGCTTGGGAGAAAGCTCGGGGAAACCGTAAGTCCAGTCGGGGTTGGTGCGGTGGGCGGTGCTGGCATCAATGACACATGTATTGGGGTTTTCCACCAGTTTGACCGCTTCCTTTGCCGCGTCATCGGGCAGGCAAAGGAAAACCACATCTGCTTCGTTCATCAGTCTTTTTCTTTCGGCTTCGTCCTTTCTCAGCTCTTCGCTGATGAGCAGGATCTCTACTTCTTTATGATTCTGCAATTTCTGACGGAGCTGCAGGCCGGTGGTACCGACTTGTCCGTCGATGTATACTTTATACTTCATACAATCGCCCTTTCTTTCTGTAAATTAACGATATCAATCGGTTGAAACCCTATGAATGAAAGGATATTCTGCTTGTTTTTATTATATACCAGTCAAAAATGAAGTCAAGAAAACGATGAATATTTATGCGTTTTTGGCGTTTTGCGGAGTATAAAAGATGCATAAGACTGAGGTGTATGGAAATAAAAACAAAAATGAAAAAGAGAGGAAAATACCTTTTGTTCAAAAATGCCAAAAAAATAAGGCTTTTTGCCTTTGGCTTCCGATGAAAGAAGGGGAAAGGGGGCAGTATGTTATAGAATAATATGCAGGATTGCCGGAGTTTTTGTGATCCTGACAAAAAAGGGGACGGAAAAGGGGAGGCAATCCTTGCAATAGTCGGTTTTAAATGATGATACCATTACAGTGGTCGATCTCGTGCTGGAGGATTTCTGCCACCCATCCGCTGAATTTGTGGCACTGTTTGTTCCAGTGGATGTCGAAATATTCCACTTCGATCTCTTCGTAACGGGTACATGTTCTGGTGCCGGTCAGGGAAAGGCAGCCTTCTTCTGCTTCGTATTCGCCTTTTTTGGAAAGGATCACGGGGTTGAACATGGCAACGTTTAGAAAACCCATGTTCACCGCAATGACGCGTTTTTTCACGCCGATCATGTTTGCCGCCAGCCCCACACAGCCTGCCTCATTGGCTTTCAACGTGTCCAATAAATCGATGGCTACTTGCTGGTCTGCTTTCGTGGCGGGTTCGGATTTCTGTTTCAGGAAAAATTCATCTCTTACAATTTTCTTAACCATAACAACAACTCCTTTTTGATGTAACTTTAGAGAGAGTTTGAGACCCCTACGGGGTCTCAATGGAACCCGCAGGCGGAATTCACTTCCGCCGAGGAAAAAAGGGCGTCGCCTGAGAGTTATCTCAGGCTCGCGTCTTTTTGGCTTCTGTCTCAACCAAAAAGAGTTTGCACCCATTGGTGCAAACTCTTTTTACGCGAAAGCGTCTTAAAACTCAGCGTTTTTCACAGTACGAGGGTAAGGCAGTACGTCACGGATGTTGCCTACGCCTGTCAGGTACATAACCGCTCTTTCGAAGCCCAGACCAAAACCAGCGTGTCTTGTGCCGCCGTATTTGCGCAGGTCTAAGTACCACCAGTAGTCTTCTCTCTTCAGACCCAGTTCGTCCATTCTTGCTTCCAGAATGTCCAGTCTTTCTTCTCTCTGGCTGCCGCCGATGATTTCGCCAACGCCGGGAACCAGCAGGTCCATGGCAGCAACGGTTTTCTTATCATCATTCAGACGCATATAGAAGGCTTTGATTTCCACGGGATAGTCTGTCACGAATACGGGTTTTTTGAAGATCTGTTCTGTCAGATATCTTTCGTGTTCTGTCTGCAGGTCGATGCCCCATTCTACGGGGAATTCAAATTCATGACCGGATTTTTTCAGCAGGTCAACGGCTTCTGTGTAGGTTACTCTGCCGAATTCGTTGTTCAGGATATTATCCAGTCTTTCCAGCAGGCCTTTGTCTACGAAGCTGTTGAAAAATTCCATTTCTTCGGGTGCATGGTCCAGAACATACTGAATGATGTATTTCAGCATTTCTTCCGCGATTTCCATGTTGTCGTTCAGGTCAGCGAAGGCCATTTCGGGTTCGATCATCCAGAATTCCGCAGCGTGTCTGGTTGTGTTGGAGTTTTCTGCACGGAATGTGGGGCCGAAGGTATAAATGTTACGGAAAGCCATGGCAAAGGTTTCTGCGGACAGCTGACCGGATACGGTCAGGTTTGTTTCTTTACCGAAGAAGTCTTTGGAATAGTCAACCTTGCCGTCTTCTGTTCTGGGCAGGTTTTCCAGATCCAGAGTGGTTACGCGGAACATTTCGCCTGCACCTTCACAGTCGGAACCTGTGATGATGGGTGTGTGGGCGTAAACGAAGCCTTTGTTCTGGAAGAATTCGTGAATCGCCATGGCGATCAGGGAACGCACACGGAAGGTTGCGGAGAACAGGTTTGTTCTGGGACGCAGGTAAGCGATTTCACGCAGGAATTCTACGGAATGGCGTTTTTTCTGCAGAGGGTAATCGGGTGTGGATGTCCCTTCCACTTCGATTGCGGTTGCCTTGATTTCAAAGGGCTGTTTTGCTTCGGGGGTTTCTACCAGAAGGCCTTTTACGATCAGAGCTGCGCCTACGTTCTGTTTGGAGATTTCTTCGTAGTTTTTCAGTTTGTCCGCTTCGAATACGATCTGGATGTTCTTGAAGAAAGAACCATCGTTCAGTTCGATGAAGCCGAAGTTTTTGGACACACGCATGGTGCGGATCCAGCCGCCCAGTGTCACTTCTTTATTTGCATACTCCGCTGTGCTGCGGTAGATGGATTTTACAGTTGTCAGATCCATGATGTTACATCCTTTCTAAAATGTTCTGATTCTCAATACTCCTATTGTATCCGCTTTACTGGAAAAAGACAACCTTTTTATTCGAGAAATGGCAGAAAATCAGCATATCCCGCCGCTTCCATATCTTTTTTGGGAATAAAACGCAGGGATGCACTGTTGATGCAGTAGCGCATGCCGCCCAATTCGACGGGGCCGTCATCAAAAACATGGCCCAGATGGGCATTGCCCACACGGCTGCGGACTTCTGTGCGGATCATATCGAAGGTGAAATCGGCATATTCCTCCACGGTGTTGGGGTCAAGGGGCTTGCTGAAGGCAGGCCAGCCGCAGGCAGAGGGGAATTTATCTTTGGAGGAGAACAAAGGCTCTCCGGTGGTGATGTCCACATAGATGCCTTCCGCATCCTCGTCCCAGTATTCGTTGCGGAAAGGGGGCTCTGTGGCATTTTCCATGGTTACGGCATACTGCAGCGGGGTCAGTTCCCTTTTCAGTTCTTCGGAGGATTTTTTTGTATATTTCCGAGGGTCTACGGCTTTTTGCTTCATTCTTGCGATTTTGGCAAAGTCGATGTGGCAGTAGCCCCGGGGGTTTTTCTCCAGATAATCCTGATGATATTCCTCCGCAGGGATAAACTGCAGCAAAGGCAGATTTTCCACCATGATGGGGCGGTCATATTCCTTCTGTAATTCGGTCAGGAAATCTGCGGCAATCTGTCTCTGGTCTTCGGAAAGGGAATAGATGCCTGTGCGGTACTGGATGCCGATATCCATGCCCTGTCTGCCCAGAGAGGTCGGGTCGATGGTATAGGCGTATTCTTTCAATATGTCATTTAAGGAAATCACATCTGCGTCAAATACCACTTTCACGGTTTCCGCGTGGCCGCTGTGGTTGCAGACTTCTTCATAAGTTACAGTTTCGGGCAGTTGGGGGTTCCAGCCTTCTTTTTTTCCGAAGGCATAGCCCACCTTTGTTTCCAGCACACCATCGATGGTTTTCATGTAATGCTCGGTGCCCCAGAAACAGCCGCCGGCAAGATAAATCGTTTCTTTTTTCACGGAAATCACTCCTTATTGTAATAATGGGCCAGAGGGCCGCCGTTCAGATTTTGCTGTACTCTGCCCAGAGTTGCTTCCCAAGGTACATCGTACATGTCTGTTCTTCTGTGTTTCAAAAGGGGAAGCTGCTGTCTTACTGTATCCACTCTTGTCAGATCTAATTCTACCGTTAGAATGCCTTCGGTCTCATCCATCTGCCCTACCACTGCACCCCAAGGGTCGGTGACGATGGAATGTCCCCAAGCGTGGTAAGAGGAATTGATATCCCTTGCGGGGGCACAGCCCACCATAAATACCTGATTATCCAGTGCCCGCATACGGAAGGACATCTCCCAGTGAGCGGGGCCTGTGGTCATGTTGAAGGCGGCGGGCACGAAGATGACCTGTACCCCTTCCAGAGCCAGCAGACGGGACAGCTCGGGGAAACGAATGTCATAACAAATAATCAAACCCATCTTGCCCCAAGGGGTAGGGAAGGTGGTCACATCTTTGCCTGCGGTGAAGGTGTCGGATTCCATGAAGTATTGTCCGCCGGGCACATTGATGTCGAAGAGGTGGGTTTTTCTGTGCTTGGCGATACATTCACCCTTATCATTGTAAACAAAAGAGGCGTTGTAGATTTTTCCCTCAGAAGAAAGGGGCACAGAGCCTGCCACTACATACAGCCCCAGTTCCTTTGCGGTTTCTGCGATTTCCATGAGGAAAGGGTCGTCCCATTTCATGGCAAATTGAACAAAGGCAGAGTTTTCGTAAGGGCAGCAGCACATTTCGGGAAGGACAGCCATATCTGCCCCTGCGGCCTTTGCCTGCTGCAGCATTTCTTTGATTTTCACGATATTTTCGGCGGGGGTCGCCGCTGTTTTCATCTGTAATAAGGATACTTTCATTTGAAATCGCTCCTTTCGGTCGGGGGGTTCTTTTGTATCAAGTATACCATATCCGTAGGAAAAAACGAAGTATGTGACAGGCAGATTACAACTTTCCTAAGAAAATCTTAAGAAGCCCCAGCCCGCCTTGCGGCGGAAAAAATGGCAGATTATAGTGGAAAAAAGGAGCGGCAAGGAGGGAAATGTATGAAAAAATTTGTATGCATGGCAATGGCGGCAATGATGATTGCGGGGACAACGCCGATTTATGCTGCGGAATGGGTAAAATATGGCAGGAAAGAGACGGAACATACCTTTACAGCGAAGGTAGGAACGACGGAATTCAAAATGGATGGGGCAACGCAGCCCTTGGATGTGCCTGTGTATATCAAGGATGGCTATGTGATGCTGCCTTTGCGTACCTTCATGCAGGCGGTGGAAGCGGATGCCGAGATGGTATGGCACAAGGTTTCCAATCTGGCGGAAGTGAAACTGGGAAAGGGGAAATTTACCTTTGATGTGAATACCAATCGCATCTGGCACGGAGGAGAACTGCTGCCTGTTTCCGGAAAAATGGAAGTGCGGGATGGTCGTGTTTTTGTGCCTTTGCGGAACTGGGGGAATATTCTGAATGCATACGGCTATGTGGTAGCAGCAGAGGATATCTGCTGGGATGCAAAAACGAAAACAGCCACCATCTATGCTGTGAATGTGGAACTGGTGGATGGTGCAGAGCCTTTTGTGCTGACAGGAGAAGGAAAACCGGCAGAATATAGCTTGAAACTTTCTGAAAAATATGATTTTATCCAATCGATTGGGGATGGATATTTCATTGCAAAGAAATATGTGAATACTGCCGGAGATAGGCGGGGCAGACCTGTAGACCAGAGCAAATGGCAGAGCGACTGGTTTCTGCTGGATGAAACGGGGGATGTACTGCTGAAATATGACAGTAAAAATACCGTTTCCCTGCAGAATCAAGGGGAAGGTTATTTGCGAGTAGATCGATTGGATGCACCGGATATTGTCATTGACAGAGAAGGCAATGTGCAGTTTGAGTTGCAGTATCCGATGGCGGGAGATTTTTCTGAGGGACTGGCTATGGTGCTGGATGATAATGTGGAGGAAATGGAAAATTTGGACACTGGTTATATCAATACCAAAGGCGAACTGGTCATTCCTCTGCAATTCTATAGCGGAAAAGACTTTTCTGAGGGACTGGCGGTAGCGGAGGTACATGACCCGAATACATCTCCAAAGTACTTATGTGGCTATATCGATACCAGAGGCGAATGGGTCATCGAACCAAAATACTGGAATGCCTTTGATTTCCATGACGGCATTGCCAGAGTATCTTTGAATGGCAGGGTTGGCTATATCGACAAGGAAGGCAATGAGATCGTAAAGCCCAGATATGACTGGGGCAGTGATTTTTATAACGGCAAAGCCTTTGTACAGGAAATGGAAGGTGAGGTATTCCAGATCGATACCACAGGCAAACCGCTGAAGCAGATCACCGATGGACGGAGCATCAGCCAGTATGCCGATGGCATTTTGAAGCAGAGGGTTTCTGAAAGTGTTGCCCCCGAAAATATGAAATCGGTAGAACTGTATTTCGATGAAAACGGGCAGATTTCCTATGAAGAAGCAAAGCTGAAAGCGAATCTTTCCGAAGGGCTGGCGGCTATGTATGATGAAAAGAGCGGAAAATACGGCTATGCCAATGGGGCTGGAGAATGGATCATCGCCCCTTCCTTTGACAGGACGGGAGATTTCGAGGATGGCTATGCGGTGGTTGCCAATGAAACAGAACAGGATGTGGCATGGGGTATTATCCGCCATCCCAATCAATAAGAGAAGAAAGTCCCGATGATTTCGGGGCTTTTTCTTTGGCAAACGGGGTGGAAAAGTTGCGGCAAAAGAGCTATACTGAAGCAAATACGAGAACCTGAAGGGGGAATACCACCATGACAACATTCGATTTTACATCTTTATTGAAAAGCGAAATCAAGCCTGCCCTGGGCGTCACAGAAGTCGGTGCCATCGCCCTGGCGGCGGCAAGGGCTTATGCTGCCGTAGGCGGCAGTCTGTTACATATCCAGATGGTGATGAACGGCGGCATGTATAAAAATGCTTTTTCCTGCGCTATCCCCGGCACGGAAGAACTGGGCTGCGAAATGGCGGCGGCTCTGGGGGCTTTGGGTGGCGATTGGAAACTGGGGCTGGAAGTGCTGAAAAACATCAATGCAGGCCATGTGGCCCAGGCCAAAGCTCTGTCCATCCCCATTGAAATTGAAGTTGACGAAACCAAGGACAGTATTTATATTTATGCAGAAGTGACCACCACAAAAGGTGTGGGTCTGTGCCGCATCGAAGATTTCCATGCCAATATTGTTTATGTGGCCAAGGATGACGAAGTGCTCTTTGAAGCGGAAAAGAAAGAAGCGGCAGGGGCAAAAGCAGATGTCATTGATTTTGAAGCAGTGACCGTTGCGGATATGGTGGAGTATGCGAAAAAGGTACCCATCGAAGAACTGGACTGCATCAAAGGCATGATCGAAATGAACTGTCAGCTTTCCGCAGAGGGGGAAAAGGGTGTTGGCCTTGGCATCTGGAAAACATTGGCTGCCTTCCAGAACAAAGGGACTTTGGGCAATGACATGATCTATGCGGCGCAGAAATTGACCTGTTCCGCCATGGATGCCCGTCTGGCGGGGCTGCCTTTTGCGGCCATGAGTATTGTCGGCAGCGGTTCCCATGGGATCCTCTGTTCCCTGCCCGTTGTTTCCTATGGCAGATATATGGAAAAAGCCGAAGAAGAGATCATCCGTGCGGTTGCGCTGAGCGGTCTGATCACCATTTTCAGCAAGCATTATACCGGCAGACTGTCTGCTCTTTGCGGCTGTGTACTGGGCGGCGGCAGCGGTGCGGCTTCCGGTATCGTTTATCTGATGGGTGGCGGTGCGAAGGAAGTTTCTGCGGCCATGGATCATATGGCGGCGAACCTGACCGGCATGATTTGTGATGGCGGCAGCACAGGCTGTGCCCTGAAGGCATCCGCAGGGGTGTATTCTGCGTACCTGTCTGCCATGCTGGCCATGGAAGGGGTGGAGATCCCCCACAATTTTGGCGTGATCGGGTCTTCTGCGGAACAGACGGAAAAGAATCTGGGCAGAATTTCCGACGAGGGTATGGCACCCATGGACACCACCATCATCGATGTTATGAAAAAAGGCCTGTAAGACCTTGGGGGCTTTGCCCCCAATACCCCCAGCAGGAGCTCAGCCCCTGCACCCGATACCGCAGAAGCATGTACATGCTTCTGCAAATGGGGTCCCAAGGGAGTCGCTCCCTTGGCGGGGGTGTAGGGGGCAGAGCCCCCCTACAAAAAAAGTGAAAATTTTTGTTGACAAGGATATTTTCATATGATAATATATGTTTTGTCGTTAAGACATGCCCAGATAGCTCAGTTGGTAGAGCAGTGGACTGAAAATCCACGTGTCACTGGTTCGATTCCGGTTCTGGGCACTTTTTTTATGCCAAAAAACAGCATCAAGCGGCTATGGCGCGTTGGATGCTTGCATACAAAAGCGCATAGACATTTGATGCGTAAGACACATGAGCAAAGAAGGCGGCAGCCGATTTGCGAATGCTGTCGGCGATTGCGGGAGTGCGGATGCACGGAGCAATCGGTTTTGGTGCAATGTAAGAAAAATTCAGGATGGAAGCAGTTGGTTCTTGCTTTCATCCTTTTTTCTTGTTATCCTAAAAGGTAGTGACTCAGTAATTTCGATAGAAAGGCGGTGCGGAAATGAAAAAAACAGACTTGATTCTGGCTTTGGCTGCCATCCTTGCGGCGGCGGGTATCTGGCTGTTCTATTCCGCGGGGGCTGAGAAAGGTCTGACTGCCGTGGTAACGGTGGACGGCGAAGTGAGAGCGGAGCTTTCTCTGGAAGAAAATGAAACAGCGACCATTGAAACGGAATGGGGCTATAATATCGTACACACAGAAAACGGGCAGGCTTTTGTAACAGAAGCGGACTGCCGTGACCAGATCTGCGTGGAGCATAAAAAAATTGAGAAAACCGGCGAGACCATCGTCTGTCTGCCCCATAAAATGGTGGTAGAGATCATCGGCGGCGAAGAAGAAGTGGATATGGTGGTGGGCTAAATGGACGATAAGAAAATTCCATATTACGGTCTGTTTGCTGCCCTTGCCATTCTGATGGGTTATGTGGAAATGATGATCCCTGTGCCGATCCCCATTCCCGGAGTGAAGCTGGGGCTGGCCAATGTCATCATTCTGATTATGATGTATTTTATGGATACGAAAAGTGCATTCTTCGTTTCCCTTGTCCGCGTGTTCCTGTCGGGGCTTTTGTTCGCGGGTTTTGCGGGGCTTTTGTACAGCCTTGCGGGGGCCATGCTCAGCTTTGCGGCGATGGCACTCCTGAAAAAAACAGGGAAATGCAGTATCATCGGTGTTTCCCTTGCCGGCGGTGTGTTCCATAACGTAGGTCAGGTGACCGTGGCAGCCATGGTGGTGGAAAATGTGAAAATGGCTTATTATCTGCCTTTCCTTTTGGTCAGCGGTGTGGTAACGGGTATTCTTATCGGGATCGTGGCAAAAACAGCATTGAGCTATCTGAAAAAAGTATAAAAAGGACTTCCGAAGGAAGTCCTTTTTATATGCTTTCTTTTGCTGATTAAAAATGCTCCGGATGCTGTCCCGACCAGCCGGTTTCGGGCATGGTGGTCAGGCGGTAGACATCCTCCATGGATAAGTCAAAATCAAAGAGATCCAGATTCTGCTTCATCCGTTCCGGGGAGGAAGACTTGGGCAGGGGAAGAACATTGCTCTGCAGACAGAAACGCAGGCAGATCTGCGCCGGTGTTTTGTCGTATTTCTGCGCCAGCTCCAGAATCAGAGGGTTTTCCAGCAGTCTGGTGCGACCCAGAGGGCTCCAGCCCTCTACCTGAATCCCCTGATTCAAACAAAATTGTACCGTGGCAGGCTGGGCATAGCCGGGATGAAATTCCAGCTGGTTTACCATGGGGCGGGTGTTGCAGTCCTTTAAAATATGCATGAGATGATGGGGCAGATGGTTGCTGACACCGATGGCAGAAACTGCCCCTTCGTCATACAGCCGTTCCATGGCCTTCCATGTTTCCGTCAGCACAGGCTTCCAGTCGGCATCGGGGGCGGACTGGGGCCAGTGGACAAGGAACATATCCAGATACTGCACGCCCAGATCCTTCAGAGATGCTTCGAAGCTGCGCAGGGTATTGTCATAGCCCAGATCGGTTTTCCAGACCTTTGAGGTCAGGAACAGTTCCCGACGGCGGAGGCCGCAGTTTTTGATGGCGTTGCCGATCATTTTTTCGTTTTCATATCTTCTGGCAGTGTCCAAATGGCGATAACCTGCTTCCAGGGCGTCCAGAATGATTTTTTCCTCTGTTACTTTATAGGTGCCGTAGCCCAGAAAGGGCAGTTCTACACCATTTTCCAGAATAAATCCGTTTGTACCGATCATCGTTCATTCCTCCTTATATCAGGCCCTTTTCCTGCAGCAGAGAAAGGGCTTTTTCCGTCAGTTTTTCCTTTGTATTTTTTTCCGGTGCCTGCAGCACCAGATCCAGAAGCTCCGCCAGCACTTCCCCCAGAACTTTGCCGTGGGGGGCACCCATGGCCATCAGGTCTTTGCCGGAAAGCTCCATGGTTTTCAGGGTCAGGCAATCGCCGTTTGCCAAAATTTTTTCAAACAGGTCCCTGCTTTCTCTGTGGGGAGAAGCGGGGCGCAGGATGGCCTGCACGGTCAGCAGCTGCTCCATGGCATCTTCGCCGATGGTGCCTGCCAGCTTGCGCAGGGGATAGCTTTCCGTAGGAACATCCTGTTTCAGCTGTTCCAGTAATAAAGAAACACGTTTCAGTGTGTGATTGTCGAATTTCATGCCCTTCAGGAAGGTCTTCGCCTCCTCGGGGGTATAGTCCTGCAGAACGACACACCAGCGGATGACTGCATCCTTGGGGCAGGCGGAAATTTCTTCTGTGATGGCCTGGCTGCGATTGATGAGCCTTGCGGAAAGGACAGGGTCGATCTGGGCCAGAAGACCGCTTTCCCATAAAAGGGGCATTTTTTCTTTATAAGGAGAAAGCCAAAGCTTTTCCAGTTCCTCGCGGATGCGTTCCACGCTGATCTTCCGGATGAGGGCGGTGTTGGCGCATAATGCGGCCCATGTTTCTGTTTCGATTTTAAAGCCCAGCTGGGCGGCGAAACGCACACAGCGCAGCATGCGCAGGGCGTCCTCCTGAAACCGTTTCGGGGGATCACCTACCCCGCGGATGATTTCTGCGGCGATATCTTCCTGTCCGTGGAAAGGATCACGAAAGCCCTCTTTGGGATGGTAAGCGATGGCGTTCATGGTAAAATCCCGACGCAGCAGGTCTTCCGTCAGGTTTTTGGTGAAGGAGACTTCGTCGGGGTGGCGGCAGTCGGCATATTCCCCGTCTACCCGGTAGGTGGTCACCTCGTAATTTTCCTTATGCAGCACAACGGTGATGGTGCCGTGCTGGATGCCTGTGTCGAAGGTATGGTCGAAAAAAGTTTTCGTTTCCTCGGGCAGGGCGGAAGTGGTGATATCCCAGTCCTGAGGGATACGGCCCAGAATGGAATCGCGGACACAGCCGCCGACGATATAGGCTTCGTGGCCGCCTTCGTTTAACTTATTCAGGATAAATGCCGCATCGGACGGCATCTGTAGTTTCATTTCAGACATGGAGAACCCTCCTTCTTGTTCGTTCTTGTGATTGATTATAACACAAAAACAAAGAAGAAGCACCTGCGGAGAACAGATGCTTCTTTGGGGGGAATAGTTTAGTTATTTTTTATATCATAAAAAGTATGGTTGTTTTTGTTATTTCTGATCGTATGCTTTGACTTCTACGGCCTGTTTTTCAAAGTCAATGAAGATCTGATAAGCATAGTTATCATCGCTGGTATCCCAGACCTCCA
>CALFPN010000029.1 GCA_937919015.1 uncultured Clostridia bacterium | reverse complement strand
GTTACGGCTGTTGTCGCTTCTGCCCATGATGAAGTAAGCAAAAGCAGCTTTTGTGCCGTCTTCTGTTTTACCGATCACGATACCACGACCAACATAAGGGTTGTCTTTTACCAGATCTTTCATTGTATCTTTTTTGTAAACGTCCATAATTACGTCCTTTCTATATGTAAGAAAATTAAGCTTGAAGCTTTTTCGCCACTAATTCCACAGCCTGAGGAAGCAAGATCCATTCTGCCTGTTCCATGACGCGTTTCTGCAGCACTTCTGCCGTATCGCCTTCCTGAATTTCCACTGCTTTCTGCAGAATGATCTCACCGCCATCGGGAATTTCATTGACATAGTGCACCGTCGCACCTGTCACCTTCACGCCATATTCCAGAGCCGCTTCATGGACACGCAGCCCATAGAAGCCTGCGCCGCAGAAGGAAGGGATCAGGGAAGGATGTACATTTACGATGCGTTTGGGATAGGCAGAAGTGAAGTTTTCACTGAGGATGGTCATAAACCCTGCCAGAACGATCATATCGATGCCCTTTTCTGCCAGAACACCTTTCACCGCTTCTTCATAAGCAATCTGGGATTCATAATCCTTACGTTTCACCACAGCGGAAGGGATATTGTTTTCCGCCGCTCTTGTCAGGGCATAGGCTTTGTCGTTGCTTGCCAGCACCAGAGCGATTTCACCGCTGGGGATTTCGCCCCTCTTACTTGCATCGATCAATGCCTGCAGGTTTGTGCCGCCGCCGGATACGAATACGGCGATCTTTGTTTTCTTATTCAATCACAACACCTTCCTCAGAAGCAATGATTTCACCCATGATGTAAGCGTCTTCGCCGTTTGCTTTCAGGATTTCGATGGCTTTTTCTGCATCTTCTTTCGCTACAACAACGGACATACCAACGCCCATGTTGAATGTGTTGAACATATCTCTTTCGGGGATGTTGCCTTTTTCCATGATCAGTTCGAAGATCGCAGGTGTACGCAGGGATGCTTTATTGATTTTTGCACCAAAGCCTTTGGGGATAGATCTGGGAATGTTTTCATAGAAACCGCCGCCTGTGATGTGGGAAACAGCTTTTACTGTAACTTCTTCAAACAGAGCCAGCATGGGTTTTACATAAATTTTTGTAGGAGCCAGCAGAGCTTCGCCGATGGATTTGCCGCCCAGTCTTTCCAGAGGAGTCTTGATATCAGCGTTTTCTACATCCAGTGCACGACGTACCAGAGAGAAACCGTTGGAGTGAACACCGCTGGAAGGCAGAGCCAGAATTACATCGCCTTCTTTGATTGTTTTGTTGTTCAGAATTTTGTCTTTGTCCACAACACCTACAGCAAAACCGGCCAGATCGTATTCATCTTCGGGATAGAAACCAGGCATTTCTGCTGTTTCACCGCCGATCAGGGCTGCTCCGGACTGTACACAGCCTTCAGCAACACCGCTAACGATGGAAGCGATCTTCTCGGGGAAGTTTTTGCCTACTGCAATATAGTCCAGGAAGAACAGAGGTTTCGCACCTACACAGATGATATCGTTTACACACATTGCTACGCAGTCGATCCCTACTGTGTCATGTTTGTCCATCAGGAACGCCAGTTTCAGTTTTGTACCAACACCGTCCGTGCCGCTTACCAGTACGGGTTTTGTGATCCCTGTCATATCCAGTTCGAACAGACCGCCGAAACCGCCGATGTCACCCATCACGCCGGATGTCATGGTTCTTGCGATATGCGCTTTCATCAGTTCTACTGCTTTGTAACCAGCTGTGATATCTACGCCGGCAGCTTTGTAACTTTCGCTGAAGCTTTTCATGGTTGTTTCTCCTCTCTTTCGGCTTTTGCCTTTTCCTTTATAAATGATAAAAGTGATTGTTTCCTTTTTTAATTAACTTATTTTGCGTACTTTGCCTCTAACGCAGCGTTCTTTTCCAGAACCTTCGCTGCCGCTTCCGCTCTTGCCGCATCCAGTTTTGCCGCCAGTTCTTTGTCTTCTACTGCCAAAATCTGAATTGCCAGAAGGGCTGCATTTTCCGCACCGTCGATGGCTACTGTTGCAACGGGCAGACCGCCGGGCATCTGCACTGTGGAAAGCAGTGCATCCAGACCATCCAGTGTAGAAGATTTGATGGGAATACCAATTACAGGAAGTGTTGTGTTTGCTGCCATGGCACCTGCCAGATGGGCCGCTTTGCCCGCCGCCGCGATGATGGCACCAAAGCCGTTTTCCCTTGCACCTTTTGCAAACTCGCTTGCTTCCACAGGCGTTCTGTGGGCAGAATAAACATGTGCTTCAAAGGGCACACCAAATTTTTCCAAAGTTGCCATTGCTTTTTCCACTACAGGCAGATCACTGTCGCTGCCCATAACGATACCGATTTTTTTCATGGGTTGCCTCCTAATAATTGTTTTTCATGGTTTTTTGTGACATACGAAAGAAGGACAGTCCTATTCCGTATCTTTCGGAAAACAGGACTGCCCAGACGGTCGGCTCAAGCAGTTCTGTGTACTGCTTCTTTCCGGTCCTTTGCTCCCCTGTGGTACCCCACTGATTCCGTCAGTCGCAAAAAACCGCATAAATTTACATTCTCAGTCTAACATATCGGTTTTACGGTGTCAATAAATTCCACAATACCCCCTCCTATAACTTCTTATAGTATATATCATCAGAAAACATACAATATCTTGACACAAAACCGCCATTGTGATATAGTATTGAAGATTTAGAGAAAATTCAATTTCTAACCCGATTCGCGAACGAAAGGAGAGATCACTTTGAACTATATTTTGACGAACGCAAACGTATTTGTTCAGGGCAATTTCATGAAATCCAACGTATTCATCGCCAACGGTATCATCAGCGAAATTTCCAACCGTGCGCCCAAGGGTGAGTGCCCCGTTTTTGATATGGACGGTTTGTTTGTATTTCCCGGTTTTATTGATGTTCATGTACATCTGAGAGAGCCGGGCTTTTTTTATAAAGAAACCATCAAAACAGGTACTCTGGCAGCTGCCCACGGCGGTTACACCGCAGTATGCTCCATGCCAAATCTGAACCCTACCCCCGATTGCATGGCAAATCTGGAACCACAGCTGAAGGCCATCCGTGAAACAGCCTGCATCGAGGTCGTTCCCTACGGTACGATCACCATTGGTGAAATGGGAGAAAAAATGGCAGCTTATGACGAAATCGTTGAACATATTTGCGCCTTCTCTGATGACGGACGCGGTGTGCAAAACGACGAAATGATGCGTCAAGCCATGAAAAAAATCAGCGGTTACAACAAAATTGTTGCAGCCCACTGCGAAGACAACAGCCTGCTCTTCGGCGGCTATATCCACAAGGGTGAATATGCCGAAAAGCATGGACATAAAGGCATCTCTTCCGAAAGCGAATGGAAACAGATCGAAAGAGACCTGAAACTGGTGAAGGAAACCGGCGTGAAATATCATGTCTGCCACATTTCCACAAAGGAAAGTGTCGAACTGATCCGTCAGGCAAAAAAAGACGGTCTGGATGTGACCTGCGAAACAGCACCCCACTACCTGACCATGAACGATTCCATGCTGCAGGAAGACGGCAGATTCAAAATGAATCCCCCTATCCGCTCTGCGGAAGACCAGAAAGCACTGATCGCAGGGATTTTGGACGGCACCATCGACATGATCGCCACCGACCATGCCCCCCACTCCGCGGAGGAAAAGAGCAAAGGTCTGGAAAAGAGCATGATGGGCGTTGTGGGTCTGGAAACTGCCTTCCCCGTGCTTTACACAGAACTGGTAAAAAAAGGTGTTCTTTCCTTAAATAAACTGATCGATCTGATGCATACTAACCCCAGAAACCGTTTTGGCGTAGGTACCCCTCTGGAAGTGGGACAGCCTGCCAGCCTGACTGTGTTCGATCTGGAAAAGGAATATACCATTAATCCCGAAACCTTCCTGACCATGGGCCGTGCAACGCCCTTCAAGGGCAACAAAGTCTGCGGCGCATGCAAGATGACGATGTACAAAGGCGACATCGTATGGCAGGACAAGTAATCAAGAAATATCGTATGGCAAGTGAAGCGATTCTTTTGAATCCCACCTCTTATCCGTACTCAGATATGTAACTAAATCCAATTTACGCATTTACTTACTAAGGAGGAAATTTTATGCCAAAAAGAACTGACCTGAAAAAAATCCTGATCATCGGCTCCGGCCCCATCGTCATCGGCCAGGCAGCTGAATTCGACTATGCCGGTACACAGGCTTGCCTTGCTCTGAAAGAAGAAGGCTATGAAGTTGTGCTGGTGAACTCCAACCCTGCAACCATCATGACAGACACAACCATCGCAGACAAAGTGTACATGGAACCCCTGACACTGGAATATATCGCTAAGATCCTGCGTTATGAAAGACCCGACGCCATCCTGCCCGGTATCGGCGGTCAGACAGGTCTGAATCTGGCAATGCAGCTGGCAAAAAAAGGTGTTCTGAAAGAATGTCAGGTGGAACTGCTGGGTACATCCATCGACAGTATCGAAAGAGCAGAAGACCGTGAACTGTTTAAAGAAATGTGTCAGTCCATCGGCGAACCCGTTATCCCTTCTATCATCACATACTCTGTGGAAGAAGGTATCTCTGCTGCCAACGAAATCGGTTACCCCGTTGTGCTGCGTCCCGCATTCACACTGGGCGGCACAGGCGGCGGCTTTGCAAACAACGAAGCAGAACTGGTTGAAATCATGAAAAACGCATTGAAACTGTCTCCCGTACATCAGGTACTGGTGGAAAAGAGCGTAAAAGGCTATAAAGAAATCGAATTCGAAGTCATGCGTGACGGTACAGACCGCGCCATCACCATCTGCGGCATGGAAAACATCGACCCCGTTGGCGTTCACACAGGTGACTCCATCGTCGTGGCTCCTATCCTGACACTGAACGATCATGACTTCAACATGCTGAAAGAATCCGCCCTGAAGATCATCAAAGAACTGAAGATTGAAGGTGGATGCAACGTACAGTTCGCACTGAACCCCGATTCTTCCGAATACTATCTGATCGAAGTAAACCCCCGTGTATCCCGTTCCTCCGCGCTGGCTTCCAAAGCATCCGGCTACCCCATCGCAAGAGTAACAGCAAAAATCGCTGTCGGCATGACTCTGGATGAAATCCAGATCGGCGAAACAACAGCAAACTACGAACCCGCACTGGACTATATCGTAGCAAAAATGCCCCGTTTCCCCTTCGATAAATTCGCAACAGCTGCAAACACCCTGTCCACACAGATGAAAGCAACCGGCGAAGTTATGGGGATCGGCCGCACACTGGAAGAATGTCTGCTGAAATCCGTACGCTCTCTGGAAATCGGCGTTTGCCACCTGCACATGGCAAAATTCGATCACATGGCAAATGAAGAAATGCTGGCATACATCGCAACCAGCCCCGATGACAGAATCTATGCCATCGCACAGCTGATCCGCAACGGTGTATCTCTGGATGAAATCTTTGAAGCAACAAAGATCACAAAATACTTCCTGGAATCCTTCAAGAAGATCGTGGATTACGAAACCGTACTGGCTGAAAATGTTGGCAGCAAAGAAATCCTGTCCGCTGCGAAGAAAATGGGCATCTCCGATAAATTCATCGCAAAACTGTGGGGCTGGGATGAAGTAAAGGTATTCGATCTGAGAAAAGAAATGAACCTGTTCCCTGTATACAAAATGATCGAAACCAGCGGCTGCGGCGGTTATATCCCCTACTTCTACTCCACATACGAAGAAGGCAACGATTCCAGACTGAGCGACAAGAAAAAAATCATCGTTCTGGGTTCCGGCCCCATCCGTATCGGTCAGGGTGTCGAATTCGACTACTCCACAGTACACGCAGTAACAACCATCAAAGAATTCGGCTACGAATCCATCATCATCAACAACAACCCCGAAACCGTTTCCACAGACTACACAACCAGTGACAAACTGTACTTCGAACCTCTGACAGTAGAAGACGTTATGAACGTGGTGGAACTGGAACAGCCTCTGGGCATCATTGCTTCCCTGGGCGGCCAGACAGCCATCAACCTGGCAGAACCTCTGATGAAACGCGGCGTGAAGATCATCGGTACAGATGTAGAAGCCATCGAAAAAGCAGAAAACAGAGACTCCTTCGAACACATCATGACAGAACTGGGGATCCCTCAGCCTAAGGGTCAGGCTGTGACAAACATCGAAGCAGGTGTAAAAGCAGCAGAAGAAATCGGCTATCCCGTACTGGTTCGTCCTTCCTACGTTCTGGGCGGCCGTGCAATGCAGATCGTTGCCAGCGAAGAACAGCTGAGAACATATCTGAAAACAGCAGTAGCCATTAACGAAGACCAGCCCGTACTGGTTGACAAATATATTCAGGGGAAAGAACTGGAAGTTGACGCGGTTTGCGACGGCATCGACGTATTCGTACCCGGTATCATGGAACACGTTGAAAGAACAGGCGTACACTCCGGTGACTCCATCTCCGTATACCCTACTTTCTCCGTATCCAACAAAGCAAAAGGCAAAATTCTGGAATACACAAAGAAACTGGGTCTGGGCATCGGCATTGTCGGTCTGTTCAACATTCAGTTCATCGTTGACGCAAATGACGATGTATACGTTATCGAAGTAAACCCCCGTTCCTCCAGAACAGTACCCTTCCTGTCCAAAGCAACAGGCTACTCTCTGGCAGATATCGCTACACTGGCGATCTTGGGCAAATCTCTGAAAGAACAGGGTATCTTCGGTCTGTATCCCGATGAAAAACAGAGATGGTATGTAAAAGTGCCCGCATTCTCCTTCTCCAAACTGCACGGCATGGACACATACCTGTCCCCCGAAATGAAATCCACAGGCGAAGCCATCGGTTATGACAATAAACTGAACCGTGCCCTGTGGAAAGCCCTGCAGGCTTCCGGCATGAATATCCAGAACTATGGTACCGTACTGGCAACCATTGCGGATAAAGACAAAGAAGAAGCACTGCCTCTGATCCGTCGTTTCTATCAGCTGGGCTTCAACATCGAAGCAACAAAAGGCACTGCCGATTTCCTGAAAGAACACGGCATCCGTACTCGTACAAAACAGAAACTGTCCGACGGCAGCGAAGAAATCTTCGACTCCATCCGTCAGGGCTATGTAAGCTATGTGATCAATACAAGAGATATCAATTCCACAGCAAGCAACAGCGACGGTCAGGAAATCCGTCAGTGTGCAGTAGAAAACAACGTAACCGTATTCACAGCACTGGATACGGTAAGAGTTCTGCTGGACGTTCTGGAAGAAACAACACTGGGTATCTCTACAATCGATGCGTAAGCGTTAAGAAAAAAGCTCAGCCGCAAGCGGCTTCAAGCTTTTTTCTTGGAAGACAGAAGTATGAACAGATCAGTTCCGGCGGCAAGCCTTGAAACTGCCTGTTCTCCTCGGCGGAAATGAATTCCGCCTGCGGATGAAAGATGAGAAACCCTTCGTTTCTCAAACTCTTCCGCTAAGTCACCGCTTCTTTTGAGTAAAATTTAGGAGAATTATTATGAAACAATCTCTCTTTACCATTCAGAGCAATGAAAAACTGACAGACAGCGTGTGCAAGATGGTACTGGCGGGGGACACCTCCGCCATCACCGCGTCTGGTCAGTTTGTAAATATTCAGCTGAAAGGCTTTTTCCTGCGCCGCCCCATCTCCGTGTGTGACTATGACGAAAACACACTGACCATCCTGTACAAGGTGGTGGGCAAAGGCACAGAAGCCATGAGCAAAATGACACCCAATCACAAACTGGACGTGCTGACAGGTCTGGGCAACGGCTATGATACCTCCCTTTCCGGCGACAAACCACTGCTGATCGGCGGCGGCGTTGGTGTGCCCCCCATGTACAGACTGGCAAAGAACCTGCTGGCGGAAGGCAAACACCCCATTGTGATCCTTGGCTTCAACACAGCAGCAGAAGTATTCTACAAAGAAGAATTTGAAAAACTGGGAGCAGAAGTACATGTAGCCACAGCAGACGGTTCCATGGGTGTAAAAGGTTTCGTCACAGACGTGGTAAAAACCATCCCTGACTATACATACTTCTACACATGTGGTCCCGAACCCATGTTGAAAGCCCTGTCCGATGTGACAACGACCAGCGGTCAGCTTTCCTTCGAAGAACGTATGGGCTGCGGCTTTGGTGCGTGCATGGGCTGCTCCTGCCAGACAAAATATGGCAGCAAACGTATCTGTAAAGACGGCCCCGTACTGGTGAAGGAGGAAATCATATGGTAAACACAAAAGTGACCCTCAGCGGCATCACACTGGATAACCCTGTCATCCCCGCCAGCGGTACCTTCGGCTACGGCTACGAATTTGCGGAACTGTATGACATCAATATTCTGGGTACGTTCTCCTTCAAAGGCACAACGAAAGACCCTCGCTTCGGCAACCCTACCCCCCGTATCGCAGAATGCCCTGCCGGCATGATCAACTCCGTTGGTCTGCAGAACCCCGGTGTAGACAAGGTTATTTCCGAAGAGCTGCCCAAGCTGGCAAAAGTATTCCACAAACCCGTTATTGCCAATGTCAGCGGTTTCTCCATCGAAGAATACGCCCACACATGCGCCCTGCTGGATAAAGAACCTCAGGTGGGTATTCTGGAAGTAAACGTATCCTGCCCCAACGTGCATCACGGCGGCATGAGCTTCGGCACAGACCCCGAAGCAGCTGCAGCTGTCACAAGAGCAGTAAAGGCTGTCACAACAAAGCCTGTCTATATCAAGCTGACCCCTAATGTAACAGACATCGTTTCCATCGCAAAAGCCTGCGAAGAAGCCGGTGCAGACGGGATCGCCCTCATCAACACCATGATGGGTATGCGTATCGACCTGAAAACAAAGAAACCCGTCATTGCCAACAAAATGGGCGGTTTTTCCGGCAGTGCCATCTTCCCTGTAGCCGTAAGAATGGTGTATCAGGTAGCAGAAGCAGTAAAGATCCCCGTCATTGGTATGGGCGGCGTTTCCTCTGCGGAAGATGTGATCGAAATGATGCTGGCCGGCGCAACAGCAGTAGAAATCGGTGCGGCAAATCTAGTGAACCCTTATATCTGTAAGGAAATCATCGAAGACCTGCCCCGTGTTATGGAAAAATACAACATCAAAGACCTGAATGATATTATCGGAGGTGCCCGCAAATGAACAGAGACGTAATCATCGCCTGCGACTTTAACAGCAAGGCAGAACTGATGGCATTTTTGGACAACTTTAAAGACGAAGAAAGAAAACCTTTCCTGAAAGTGGGTATGGAGCTGTTCTATGCAGAAGGCCCTGCCATCGTAAAAGAAATCAAGGAAAGAGGTCATAAGATCTTCCTTGACCTGAAACTGCATGACATCCCCAACACAGTAAAAAAAGCAATGGCCGTTCTGTCCAATCTGGATGTTGATATCACAAACCTGCATGCTGCAGGCACAAACGCCATGATGGAAGCAGCGCTGGAAGGCCTGACAAGACCCGATGGCACCCGCCCCCTCTTGATCGCGGTAACGCAGCTGACATCCACCAGCGAAGAACGCATGAAAGAAGACCTCTTGATCGACAGACCTCTGGATGAAGTGGTAATGCATTATGCAAGCAATGCGAAAAAATCCGGTCTGGACGGCGTTGTTTGCTCCCCTCTGGAAGCCGGCAAGGTAAAAGGCGTTTGCGGTGAAACATTCCTGACCATCACCCCTGGCGTACGTTTCGCTGACGGCGAAGTGGGCGATCAGGTGCGTGTCACAACTCCTGCAAAGGCAAGAGAACTGGGCTCCGACTACATCGTTGTAGGCAGACCCATCACACAGGCGGCTGACCCTGTAGCGGCTTACAGAAGATGTGTCGCTGAATTCTTAGGTTAAGCAAGGGACTCCGACCCCTGCACCCCTGCGAGGGGGTCACCCCCTCGACCCGATGCAACAAGATGCGGCCACTGCACATCCGAGCTGTGATTTTTTCTTGAGGGCTCTGCCCTCAAACACCCGCCAAGGGAGTCACTCCCTTGGAACCCGATTTGCAAAAGCATACGCTTTTGCGACGCCGAAGGCAAATAAAAGTTTCGGTCAAGCCTTTTCATAAAGTAGTGGGGAAGATGCCCCACCCACCGAAGATGGCTTTGCGAAGCAAAGTACTGAAAGGGCTTGCGGAATCCGTGCTGCCAATGCTTTGCATTGGACTGTTTCGCATTGCAGGCAATGCTACAAGGCAGCGCCTCACGGTTTTATCTGCCCCAGGCGGTTCTTTGGAAGGTTTGGAAACCTTTCACCAAGGGAAGAAAGGTTTCCATTTTTGATATTTAGGAGGATACAAACATGAAATTCAAAGAACAGATCGCAAAAGACCTGCTGTCCATCGGTGCAGTTTTCCTGCGCCCCGAAGACCCCTTCACATGGGCAAGCGGCATCAAAAGCCCCATTTACTGTGACAACAGACTGACACTGACATCTGTTGAAGTTAGAAACCATGTGGAAAACGCACTGGCTGAAACCATCAAAGAATACTACCCCGAAGCAGAAGTGCTGATGGGTACATCCACAGCCGGTATTGCTCATGCTGCCATCACAGCACACCTCTTGGATCTGCCCATGGGTTATGTTCGTTCCGGCGCAAAAGACCACGGCAGAAACAACCAGATCGAAGGCAGACTGGAAAAAGGCCAGAAAGTTGTTGTTGTGGAAGACCTGATCTCTACAGGTGGCAGCTGCATCGAAGTTGTAAACGTACTGCGTGAAGCAGGTGCTGACGTTCTGGGCGTTGTTTCCATCTTCACATACGGTCTGCAGAAGGGTATCGAAAAACTGGAAGCTGCAAACGTGAAAAACGTGAGCCTGTCCAATTTTGACGCTGTTGCTGAAGTTGCTGCAAAAGAAGGCTATATCAAGGAATCCGATATCGCTCGTCTGCTGAAATTCCGCAGCAACCCCAGTGATGAAAGCTGGAGGGAGATGTAATCTATGAGAAGTCTTCTGGACATCATTGATCTGACGGTAGAAGAAATCAACGAACTCATTGCTACTGCCAATGACATCATTGCAAACCCCGATAAATATGCGGAAAAGTGCAAACGCAAAAAACTGGCTACCCTGTTTTTTGAACCCTCTACCCGCACGCGCCTGAGCTTTGAAGCAGCCATGCTGGAGCTGGGCGGCAGTGTGCTGGGCTTTTCCGCAGCAAATAACAGCTCCGCAGCAAAAGGTGAAAGCGTATCCGATACGGTTCGTACCGTTGGCTGTTATGCGGATATTATTGCCATGCGTCACCCCAAAGAAGGGGCACCCATGATCGCTTCCATGCGTTGTAATGTGCCCATCATCAACGCCGGTGACGGCGGCCACAACCACCCCACCCAGACACTGGCTGACCTCCTGACCATTCAGAGAGAAAAAGGTCACTTTGATAATCTGGTGGTAGGTATGTGCGGCGATCTGAAATTTGGCAGAACCGTTCATTCCCTGATCCATGCCCTGAGCCGTTACGAAAACGTGAAATTTGTGCTAATCTCCCCCGATGAACTGAAAGTGCCCGAATATATCATTGACGAGCTGAACAAGGAAGGCATCCCTTATGTGGAAACCACCAGTCTAGAAGATGCCATGCCTGAACTGGATATTCTGTATATGACAAGAGTACAACAGGAACGTTTCTTCAACGAAGCCGATTATATTCGTTTGAAAGACAGCTATATCCTGAATATGGATAAACTGGAAACAGCGAAAAAAGACCTGTGCATCATGCATCCCCTGCCCCGTGTCAATGAAATTTCCGTGGCGGTGGATGATGACCCCAGAGCCTGCTACTTCAAGCAGGTGCTGAACGGCAAATATATCCGTATGGCTCTGATTCTGAAATTACTGGAGGTGGCATAAATGATGAAAGTTGGCGCAATCCATAACGGCGTGGTAATCGACCACATCACAGCAGGCAGAGGGATGGATCTGTATCATTTCCTGAATCTGGATCATCTGGACACCCCCATCGCCCTGATCAAAAATGCACCCAGCCAGAAAATGGGCAAAAAAGACATCATCAAAATCGATGCAGAACTGGATCTGGATCTGGATGCACTGGGATATATCGACCCCAACGTAACGATCAATATCGTAAAAAACGGCAGATGTGCGGAAAAATTCCACCCCCAACTGCCTGAAAAACTGACAAATATCGTTCACTGCAAGAACCCTCGCTGCATCACTTCCGTAGAGCAGGAAATTCCCCATATCTTCAAACTGACAAACAGAGAGACCGGCGAATACCGCTGCATCTACTGCGAATCCAAAGCGAAGAAATAAGACCTTAAGGGCTCTGCCCTTGATCTGATACTGCAAAAAATCCCCTTTTATCATAAGATAGAGGGGATTTTTTATTACAGATCTTTGATTTTCATTTGTTTGATTTCATCATTCTTTTTCTTGATTTTATATCGGTTTACACCATAAATTACCAGCAGAACAATACCCAAAGGGCTGCTGAGGGCTCCGAACACCAAAAGAACCGCCATCGGAATCAGCCCCTTCCACCATTCCTCCGCTTTGGATAAGCGCACCTCCAAATAGCAGGCCGCAACAAAGAATGTAATCCCGAAAATTAGCATCCCAACCAAAAATATCACACCAATATTCGGTCCGCCAACAGATTGAGCGATTGTATTTCCGTGTCCAATATAAAGTAAACTCTGTTCCATCATTTTTCCTCCCTTTCTTTTCGATAGGCTGTAATCAGCAGCTTCGCTGTTTCAAAATCCAGTTTTTCATCGATAGCCAGCTGTTTTACCATAGCGACAAAAGGTTCCTCCGCCAGCTGTTCATTCATCTGTATTTTCTGAATGAGCCTGTCCAGCCGCAGACGCACAGTGGGATAGGTTACTCCATAAACAGATGCCACTTCCTTCAAAGACCCCGATGCCAGTATAAATTTTTTGATAAAGGAAAGCTCCTCTTCCTCCATCCCCAATATCCAGGCAGGCAGATTTTTCTGTTCCATCCTCCCATCTCCTTTCATATTATTAAAATAACATTTCATTTTATTAAAGTCAATATTTTTAAAAACTTTAATTTTATTAAATTTTATTGGATTATTTCAAATATATCAAGAAAGTCCTGCTTCCTGCATAAACTGTTATGAAAAACATTTCGGGAGAAAAACCATGCAGAACCCTCATGTAAAATATCTGAAAACAAAAAATGCCTTTCATCTGTTCTATTACGAACAGGGCAGCATCCTCTGCCGCCATTACGCAGCCGAAGGCTGGACTGCCCCCCAGAAAATTGCAGAAAAAACAGCCCCCATTTTTTCCCTCTGCCAATATGCCGAAAAAGCCCATCTGCTTTATTCCAACGCAGAGGGACAGCTTTTTATGGCTTCTTCCGCAGACCTTGCCCAATGGGAACATCACCCCATGTCGACGCAGCTTCCCGCCGGCGGCAATACAAAGTTTTTTCTCCTGCCCACCGAGGATACCTTCCATCTGATCTATCATCAGCCAACGGAATCCACCGGCATTGATTCTCTGGTCTACACCGTTTTTCGGGATGGCATATGGGAAAAGCCCTATCAGATCGATCGTTTCATGCCGCTGCCGAGGACCCCCTTCCTTGCCCGCAGGCTACGCAAAGAGCATATCATCCTCTATTACCGTACAGGGCGAAATGTGGTCAGTGCCAGAGAAATGCTGCTGGAACCCTATACCATGGGCAGCGTGACACCGCTGATCCAGACGCCTTCCCCCTGTACCGACCTTTCCATCGTCAACGACAGCGAAAAAATACACATGCTGTACATCGTGCGGGGGATGTTCCGCACACAGGTGGTATATCAATACAAGCATACCTCCGCTATCAGCACCCCGCGTATCCTTTGGGAGGACAACAACTGCGACAACTGTATGATCTATCTGCAAAATGGTAAAGTCATTCTGATGTGGACCGTAAACGGGCAGCCCATGCGCTGCATTTCCGAAACCGGCGGTACCTCCTTCGGTACAGTGGAAAAATTCACGGAACGGTTCCCCGCCAAATGTCTGAAAGGGGAATTGATTGGCGCAGAAGGTGACGAATACAACGGCGTGGAATGTTACTGCGACGGACAAAATGGTTATCTGCCTGCCGCTTACCCCCTTTCTGTTCCTACACCGCAAAAACGGATCAAGCGAAATATCCCCCATCCCGAATATACAAAAGCCTACACTGCCCTGCAGGAAAGCCACAAACAGCAGATCGAGGAGCTTTCCGCTTTGCTGGCCCAGCGCAGCGACGAAATCGCCGCCGTAAACGCCCGCTGGAAAAACCAGACGGAAAAGCTGGAAACAGAACTGGAAACGTTGCGAAAGGAAAATATACAGCTGAAAGCCAATCTATCTCTTTCTCAAAAAGAAAACGAAAAGGATGTCTGAATTCCAGACATCCTTTTTATCCTTCGATCACTTCCTGCAAAATTTCTGCGATCCCTTCCAAAACACCGCTGCAGTCCTCCCCCAATGCTGAAAGCCGGCAGCAATCCAGTCCGCCGAATTTTTCCTGTACTTTGACCAGAAACAAAATTCGTTTTATTTTTACTTCTTCTTCATCAAACAGCAGCCCCAATGCCATGACCGCCGCCACCAGACCGCTGCACATGCCGCCCACACCAAAGCCGCCATTGATGCCGCCACAGGCTGCAAGGATATCTTCCGACAGAGAGACGCCATATTCCTCCGCCGCAGCCCGCAGAATGACACGGGAACAGCTTTCTCCCGCCATACAATAGGCTCGTACCCTTTCTTTCAGCATATCCTTCACCCCCTTTTCTCTATTTTATGAAAAAAGGGACAAAACGTGAAAAACTCCCCAAACCAAAGCTCAGGGAGTTTCTTTCTTACAATGTGTAGTTGCCGTTTACAACTTCTTCCTCTTCTTCCACGATCTTTGTGGCCAGAGGACGATATTTGCCGCTTTCCCAGCGGGGATTCTGGCTCTTGATCCACAGCATTGCAATGACAATGCCAAGAACACCCAGCACCAGAGAAGGCAGCACGGGAGAAATGCCGGGGATCACTTTGGGCACACCATAGTAGCCGCCTACCACACCGGCGATAAAGCCGATAAAAGGCAGACCGTACATGATGACAACTGCATTGAAAAATGCATTTTCCTGCAGTTCCAGTTCTACCCAGTCACCAATTTCCGCGTCACACAGATTTTTCGCTTCGATATCCATTTCTGTTTTTGTCATGCCGGAAAGACAAGCTCTGCATTCGCCGCAGGCTTCTTTTCTATGGATCGTTGCAACTACCAGATCATCTTTAATTGTATGAACCAAACCTCTCATATTTCTTACCGCCTTTCTATATTCAACCTAAGGGTCACTTCTCTTGTATACATACCGTACTTTATTATACACCAAAATTGTAGGAAAAGGAAGATGTTTTTTTACAAATTTCTGACAAATGTCAGATTCTTTTTCTTTCATAGAGCCAACAGAGAAAATTTTTACAAAGAGCCCCCAAAGGAACCGCAAAAAGCAGCCCCCAAAAACCAAAACAGCGGCCAAAAACCGCCAGAGAAAGCAGCACCAGAACCGGATGCAGTTCCACCCGCCTGCCCACAGCCTTGGGCACGATCAAAATGCTGTCCACCTGCTGCAAAAGCAGGATGAGAATGGATGCGTAGACGGCTTTCATGGGTGTACCGCTGAGCAGCCCTGAAAACACCGCAAAAAGAAAGGCGGTTATGGCACCAAAATAAGGGATCAGGTTGGAAAAGCCGCTGAGAAGGCCAAGAAAGACCGCATGGGGCAGCCCCACCACCAGAAACGCACCGGAAAACAACACCGCCATGATGGCAGCATCCACCATCTGCCCGCTGAGATAACCTGCAAAAACGGAATATACCTCGCGGAACAGCCTTCGGAAAATATCGGTGCATCTTTTTCCCAGAAAAACACTGGTGAAGGAGCCGCAGACGGAAAGCATCCGCCGTTTTTCCATCAGGAAATAAAACGCCACCACCAGACCAATAAGGATATCCAACAGACTGCCGCCAATATGGGGGATGATATTAGCCAGCCCCAGTACTTTGGATTCGATCCATTGGGTGGTTTGTTCTGTCCAAAGGGAAAGGATGCCCTCCACATTCTGCAAGATCCCCATTTCTGCCAGCTTCAGGTTCAAAAGCACAAGGATATCCCCGATCCTGCGGATATAATCGCTGATCTGAACAGCCATCTCCTGTATATCCGTATCCCCGATCTTTTTTGCCAGAAAGCTTCCCAGAACAAAGAGAACCAGTCCCACAGACAGATAAGCAAAGGCCGTGCCCACCTTGCGGTTTTGGATGCGGCTGCGGTGATACAGGGAACATCGCTTTTCGTAAAACCGCTGCCAGAAAGCCGTCAGGGGCTCCAACAGCAGGGAAAAGAACAATGCCCAGAATAAGGGCGCAAAAACGGCGAGGAGATTCCCCGCCGTTTCAGATATGACATTTTTCGCATGAGGCAGCCAAAACAGCAGTACCGCCATCCCCGCCAGAATCAAAACCGTGACGATGACATGAAAGCCGATCTCCATGTATTTTTTATTCCACGGAAGCCGCATAAGTCTGCCCTCTTTCAAAAAAGTTCCATTATTTCAGTTTTTTCAAAACATATTTCAGATATTCCCAGACACGGATAGTAGAAGAAATGCTCAGTCTTTCATCGGGGGTATGGACATCATGCATATCGGGCCCCAGAGAGATCAGATCCAGACCGGGGATCTTTTTCGCAAAAAGGCCACATTCCAGACCTGCATGGATGGCAACCACCTTGGGTTCTTTCCCGAATTTTTCTATCCATGCTTCCTTGAAAATGCTCAGCAGTTCAGAATCGGGGTTATACTGCCAGCCGGGATAATCGTTGACGCCGACCACCTTTGCACCGCACAGTTTTCCCAGCACTTCGATCTTTTTGCAGATGACTTCTTTTCTGCTTTCCACAGAGCCACGGACAGCATTGTCGATGAAGATATGGTCTTCCTCTGTGCGAAGGATACCGATATTGCTGGAGCTTTCCACCAGACCTTCCATATTGGTATCCATGGTCTGTACGCCATAAGGCAAGAGCTGCAGAAGAGCAATGATGTTATCTCTCACTTCCGCAGTCAGCACTTCCACTGCACCTTCTATTTCTTCCATTGTCAACAGTATATCACTTTCGCGGTCTTTATATTCCGCCCGGAAGATATTCTGCAGTTCTAAAATCAGTTCTTTTGCTTTCCCTTCCTTCGCAGGGTCGATACAAAGGATGGCTTCTGCTTCACGGCAGATGGCATTATCCATATTGCCGCCGTTCACCTTCACCAGATCATACCCGATTTTTTCACGCAGCTCCAGCAGGAGTCTCCCCATCAAAACATTGGCACTGGCTCTCTGCAAATGGATATCCGCACCGGAATGACCGCCCTTCAGACCGCGGATACGAAGGGCAACCGTCTTTTTCTCGGCAGATGCGGCTGTCCTTTCCACAGGCAAATACATCCGCATCCGTCTGCCGCCGCAGCAGCTGACCATCAGATAGCCTTCTTCCTCTGTATCCATATTCAAAAAGCGTTTGCCTTCCAGATCGAAAGCGTCTAAGTCTGTTGCCCCGCCCATGCCGATTTCCTCTTCCACGGTAAATACACACTCAATGGGAGGATGTTGGATATCATTTGCATCCAGCAATGCCAGCATATAGGCAACGGCAATACCATTATCGGCACCAAGGGTCGTGCCGCGGGCTTTGATATCATCCCCGTCGATATACAGCTTCAGGGGTTCTGTCAGAAAATCATGCTCTGTATCTGCATTTTTTTCACAGACCATATCAATATGTCCCTGCAAAATAAGAGCGGGAGATTTTTCATAGCCTGCTGTGCCGGGCTTTTTGATGACAACATTATGTCTTGCGTCCTGACGGCAATAGAACCCCCTTTCCTTCGCAAAAGAAACGATATAATCGCTCAGGGCTTTTTCGTGGAAGCTGCCGTGAGGGATATCGCAGATAGCTTCAAAATAAGTAAATACTTTATCACAACCAAGATGGTCTAATACGTTCATAATCATATTCCTCCTGTAAAAAAATCCATCCTAAACCACTCCTTATGATATTCCCCAAACTCCCCCTTGTCAATCAAAAAACCAAGAAAAAGCCCCTATAACAGGGGCTTATCTCTCATTTATTCCTTCGGGTACAGAGCGATACATCTTGCCGTAAAACCGGGGCTATCTTTTGCTTTGGGGAAGCCCACAAAGATCAAAGAGCCTACGGGAGGCACCTGATCCAGATGGATCATCAGTTCCACCTGATAACATTCCTGATCCAGAATATAATATTCCCCCACATACCCTTCTGTGCAGGCGATCACGCCGGGGTCTGTATCTGCCGGTTCATGGCCAACGGCTTTTACCTTTCTTTCCTTTGCCAGAAATTCCAGCGCAGGAATGCCCCAGCCGGGGAAGTGTTTGATGCCGTTTTCATCAAAATTATTCATATCTTCCCGTTTGCTCCAGCCTGTCTGCATGGCTACGAAAGCACCTGCGGGGATTTGCCCGTGGACTGCTTCCCAATCCAGAATATCCTGTACGCCAAAAACATAGTCCACATTTTCATTTACCTTATCTGTAATATCAATGACGCACAGAGGCAGTACCATTTCTTCCGGCATGATCTGATCCAGAGAGCGTCTGCCCTGAGGGAAGTGACAAGGTGCGTCGATATGGGTGCCATACTGGCTCACCAGTGTGTATTTATGTACGAAGAAGCCATCGGGATAATCAAAAGGAACTTCCACAACCATATCAGGGAAGCCGGACCAGTGAGGTGTTTCCGCAGACAGTTCTCTGGTCAGATCTACCCATTTGTAATCCTTTTTCCAGCCTTCCAATTGATTCCATAATGCTTTGTTACCCATAGTCATGCCTCCTTTTCAAACCATTCACTCATGCTTACATCTTGGATTTGATCAGATTACCAAGACGTTCCATACCGATCTCGATTTTTTCGGCAGATACGTTGCCGAAGCTCAGGCGCATACAATTTTTGCCTTTACCGGGGTCTGTATAGAAGCCTTCCCCTGCAACGTAGGCCACTTTGAATTTTTCCGCTTCCAGCAGCAATTCTGTGGTGTCGATCTCACCGGGCAGCTCCACCCATGTGAACAGGCCGCCGTCGGGGAATACCCATTTTGTGCCTGCAGGCATATATTTTTCCATGCATGCCATCATCACATCACGGCGTTCCTTATGGATGGCACATACTTTTTTCAGATGCTCCTCAAAATACCCTCTATTGAAGAATTCCGCACACAGAACCTGGGGCAAGTTGGATGTATGGGAATTGGTTGCAACCTTTACATCGAAGAGTTTATCAATGATTTCAGGGGCTGCGTAAACAAAGCCCAGTCTGCTGCCGGGGGAGAAGATCTTGGAAAAGCTGTTTGCATATACGGTGTGCCCTGTCCGGTCATAATATTTAATGGGCTTCAGTTTATCCCCGCTGTAGCGCAGTTCCTGATAAGGGTCATCCTCCAGAATGATGACGTCATATTTGCTGCCCAGTTCTGCCAGAGCCTTTCTGCGTTCTTCGGGCAGCGTTTTGCCGGTAGGGTTCTGGAAGGTGGGGATCACATAAACCATTTTCGGATGGTATTCTTTGATTTTCTTTTCTACATCTTCGATGACGATACCGTAATCATCACATTCCGCAGCCACACATTTCGCCTGAAACATTTCAAACCCTTCCACACAATGGACGAAGGTAGGAGATTCCACAATGATGACATCGCCGGGGCTGATATAGAGCTGGCACATCAGGTTCATGGTTTCCAGACCGCCGTTTACGATCATGATATTGTCTGCGGATGCATCGATGCCTTTGGGTTTCAGCAGTTTATCCGCAACAGCCTGTCTCAGGTCTTTCACGCCCATGGGCGCGCCATACTGCAGCATTTCAACCCCTCTGCCACTGCGGGTCATCAGTTCGTTACACAGTTCCTGCACCTTTTCCACAGGCAGACCTTCATGGGCAGGGGCACCGCCGCCAAAGGAAATGGTTTCGGGGTCATTCATGGCATTGAACAGTTTCCGCAGAACCAATGCGGATTTTTCCATATCAGAGATTCTTTGTGCAAATTTCGGCATATCCATTCCCCCTCTTTCTGCTTCAAACTTTTTATTCTTCCGATGCCTTGAATTCTGCTTCCATCTTGTCAAAGAGTTTCTGGAACTCATCAGGATCGCCGGTGATTTTATATTTATGTTCTGCCGCAGGGAAGGAACGATCCTTTACATCCTGCACAAAATTGGTCAGACCCGCCGTTGCCACTTCCGCGATGTCTGCATATTTCTTCGTAAATTTCGGTGTAAATTTTTTGAACATCCCCAGTGCATCTGCCGCCAGAAGCACCTGACCGTCACAGTCTGCTCCGGCACCGATGCCGTAAACAGGAATAGGCAAAATTTTATGTACAAAAGCGCAGACTTCTTCCGGAACACCTTCCAGCAGAAGAACTCTGGCCCCTGCTTTATATACAGCAATGGCATCTTCAATAATAGCTTTTGCGCTGTCTGTGGTTCTGCCCTGAGCCTTGAAGCCGCCCATGGAGGCAGAACTCTGGGGTGTCAGACCGATATGCCCAAAAACGACCATGCCCGCCTTTGTAATGGCTTCGATCTTATCGGCAACAGCTACGCCGCCTTCCAGTTTGATGGCATCCACATCGGCCTCTTTATAAAATCTTACGGCATTGCGTACGGCATCTTCCACGCTGGCATGATAAGCACCAAAGGGCATATCACCGATGAGATAGGTATTGGGCGCACCTCTGCGCACACCCTGACAATGGGCAATGCTGACATCCATGGTCACGGGCACCGTACCGCTCATGCCATATACGATCATCCCCACAGAATCACCGCAGAGGATCATGTCCATACCGGCTTCCTCCGCATAAGATGCATAACAGGCATCATAAAGTACGATCCACACTGCCTGTTCTCCTTTTTCCTTCATCTGATAAAGATCAAGAATGGTTTTCTTCTTTGCCATAAGCACCCTCCTTCCGCACGCAAAAGACATTTGTCTTCTTTTATTCTTATTATATTATATCGTCTTACCAACGTAAAGCATTGTTTACAATTTATATAAAAAACATATGCTTTCTATCTGTCAAAATTCACCTGTTTTCATACCAGTATGTTCCTAACATATTCATTTTCGACAGGGTCATACTAAGTTTGCAACACCAAAGCAACACAAATTTTAAAAACTGACAAATATCAAGGAGGTCATAAACATGAGCAACAACAATTCCAGCGGTAACAGCAACAGAATCAACGTACCTGAGGCAAGAGCAGCCATGGAGCAGTTCAAATTTGAAGTAGCCAATGAAATCGGCGTACCTCTGAAAAAAGGCTATAACGGCGACCTGACATCCGCACAGAACGGTTATGTCGGCGGTTATATGGTAAAGAAAATGATCGAACAGCAGGAAAAAATGATGGCGGAAAAAAATCAGGGCTAAATATAAGCTGACTTGATCTTTTGAAGCTAAATTCGAAAGGCCCCTTTGTAACTATCCTTTACAAAGGGGCCTTTTTTATGCCTTTACAAAATATTCAATTTCTGAATTATTTCAGGTTGAAGAATGCATCTGCACCCAGATATTCTGCTGTGCCTTCCAGTTCTTCTTCGATTCTCAGCAGCTGGTTGTATTTTGCAACACGGTCTGTTCTTGCAGGTGCACCTGTTTTGATCTGACCAGCGTTTACAGCAACTACGATATCAGCGATTGTTGCGTCTTCTGTTTCACCGGATCTGTGAGATACGATTGCTGTCATTTTGTTTCTGTTTGCCAGCTGAATTGCGTTGAATGTTTCTGTCAGAGTACCAATCTGGTTTACTTTGATCAGGATTGCATTACCTGCTTTCAGATCGATACCTTTCTGCAGTCTTGTTGTGTTTGTTACGAACAGGTCATCACCAACCAGCTGAACTTTGTCGCCCAGTTCTTTTGTCAGCAGCTGCCAGCCAGCCCAGTCTTCTTCAGCCAGACCGTCTTCGATGGAGATGATGGGGTATTTTGCAACCAGAGCTTTCCAGAAGTCTACCATTTCTTCGGAAGTTCTTACGATTTCTTTACCAGCCATCTTGCTTTCGCCGGGGAAGTGATATTTGCCGTCTTTTTCATCATACAGTTCTGTTGCAGCAGGGTCCATAGCGATTTTGATATCTTCGCCCCATTTGTAGCCGGCAACTTCAACAGCTTCTTTGATCAGGTCGATTACAGCGTCTGCTGTGGGCAGGTCGGGAGCGAAGCCGCCTTCGTCACCAACTGCTGTGGACAGGCCTTTGTCTTTCAGTACTTTTTTCAGTTTGTGGTAGATTTCGGAACACATTCTCAGAGCTTCTTTGAAGGATTCTGCACCAACGGGCATAATCATGAATTCCTGAATATCTACTGTGTTGTCTGCGTGTTTACCACCGTTCATGATGTTCATCATGGGAACGGGCATTGTTTTTGCGTTGAAGCCGCCCAGGTACTGATACAGAGGCATATCCAGAGCTTCTGCTGCAGCTTTTGCTACTGCCATGGAAACACCCAGGATTGCGTTTGCACCCAGTTTTGCTTTGTTGGGTGTGCCGTCCAGTTCGATCATTGCTTTATCAACTGCAACCTGATCCAGTGCGTTCATACCGATGATTGCATCTGCGATGATGTTGTTTACGTTATCTACTGCATCCTGTACGCCAACGCCGTTATATCTGTCGCCGCCGTCACGCAGTTCTACTGCTTCGAAAGCACCTGTGGAAGCACCGCTGGGAACAGCTGCGCGGCCCATGATGCAGTCATCCAGAATGACTTCAACTTCAACTGTGGGGTTTGCTCTGGAGTCCAGAATTTCTCTTGCGTATACATCTGTGATTTCGTAATAACCTTTCATTTGTTTGTCCTCCTTAATCATATATGCTTAATCATTATTTATGATCACTTACTGATCAGTAAGCTTTCTCCTGTCATTTCTGCGGGCTTGGGAATCCCCATCATTTCCAGCAGTGTAGGCGCGATATCCGCCAGTTTGCCGCCTTCCTTCAGGCCAACACCATCGGTATAGTTCACCAGCATAAAGGGAACGGGGTTTGTGGTGTGGGCTGTGAAAGGTTCCCCTGTTTCATAATCCACCAGCTGATCGCTGTTGCCGTGGTCGGCACAAAGGAACATCTGGCCGCCTTTTTCCAGCAGGGCATCTACCACTCTGCCGATGCAGGTATCTACGGTTTCCACAGCCTTGATGGCTGCTTCCATGATACCTGTATGGCCTACCATATCGGGGTTTGCATAGTTTACGATAATAAAATCATATTCACCAGAGCGGATGGCTTTTACCAGACCGTCTGTTACTTCCACCGCGCTCATTTCGGGCTGCAGGTCGTATGTGGCAACCTTGGGAGAAGGCACCAGCCATCTATCTTCATTGGGGTTGGGTTCTTCCACGCCGCCGTTGAAGAAGAAAGTAACATGGGCATATTTTTCTGTTTCTGCTGTTCTCAGCTGTTTCAGACCCAGAGAGGAAAGATATTCGCCCAGGGTATTTGTCAGTTTCTGGGGTTTGAATGCAACTTCCTTATGGGGAATGGTTACATCATATTCTGTGAAACAGATATATTTCAGATCCTGAGGTACTTTTTCTCTGTTGAAACCGTCGAAGGCATCGTCACACAGGCTGCGTGTGATTTCTCTTGCCCTGTCGGGACGGAAGTTATAGAAGATCACTGCATCATGGTCGCTGATCTTACCAACAGCCATACCGTCTTCTTTTACGATCACGGTAGGCACCACGAATTCATCTGTTTTGCCTGCTTCATAGGAATCTTTGATGGCCTGCACCGCATCTGTTGCAGTTGCGCCTCTGCCCAGAACCATGGCATTGTAAGCTTCCTGTACGCGTTCCCAGCGTTTGTCTCTATCCATAACATAGAATCTGCCGATCACAGTTGCGATTTTGCCTACGCCGATCTCACGCATCTTTTCTTCCAGCTGTACTGTATACTCTGCGCCGGATGCGGGAGGTGTGTCTCTACCGTCCAGAAAAGCATGCACATATACTTTTTCCAGACCGTTTCTTTTTGCCAGCTGAAGCAGTGCATACAGGTGTGTGTTATGGCTGTGTACGCCGCCATCGGAAAGCAGACCGTACAGATGCAGAGCAGAATTGTTTTTCTTGCAGTGTTCCACTGCCGCCATCAGTTCGGGATTTTCAAAGAAATCGCCGTCCTCGATGGATTTTGTGATACGAGTCAGTTCCTGATATACCACGCGGCCTGCGCCCATGTTCAGATGGCCTACTTCGGAGTTACCCATCTGACCTGCGGGCAGACCAACGTCCAGACCGCTGGCATAGCCCTGTACGCAGGGATATTTCTGCATCAGTCTGTCCATCACGGGGGTATTTGCCTGCTTGATGGCATTGCCTTCTTCTTTTTCATTGATGCCGTAGCCGTCCAAAATCATCAAAAGTGTTGTTTTCTTATCCATTTTTGCCTCCTTTTTTCAGGGGCTTTGCCCCATCCCCTGCGGGGAAATCTGAGAACAATCTTATCTGTTGTAGTGTACAATAGAAGCAAATTCTTCCTTCAGGCTTGCGCCGCCAACCAGACCGCCGTCGATATCTTCCATAGCGAACAGTTCTGCAGCATTTTTGCCGTTTACGCTGCCGCCGTACTGGATGCGTACTTCTTCCGCAACTGCTTTGCCGTATACTTCTGCCAGAACTTCACGAATCGCATGGCATACTTCCTGTGCCTGTGCGGATGTTGCTGTTTTGCCTGTACCAATAGCCCAGATGGGTTCATAAGCGATAACAACTTTTTTCACATCTTCTGCGGAAACGCCTGCCAGACCGCATTTGATCTGGATGCGTACCCATTCGATGGTGATGCCTGCTTCACGCTGTTCCAGTGTTTCGCCGCAGCACATGATGGGAACGATGCCTGCTTCCAGTGCTTTTTTTACTTTTTTGTTTACGGATTCATCTGTTTCGCCGAAGTACTGACGACGTTCGGAGTGGCCCAGAACCACATAGCCAACGCCCATTTCTTTCAGCATGGGAGCGGAAACTTCGCCTGTAAATGCGCCGCTTTCTTCAAAGTGCATGTTTTCTGCGCCAACGCCGATGCCTGTGCCTTTCAGTTCTTCCAGAACGGGGTACAGATCTACAAAGGGTACGCAGAATACTACTTCTGCCTGATCGGATGCAGCCTGATTTTTCATCAGCTTACAGAATTCTGCTGCTTCCTTGGGTGTTTTATTCATTTTCCAGTTGCCTGCAATAATTTTCTTTCTCATTTGCATTACCTTCTCTTTCCGCCGCGAATGTTTCCTCCGCAGCCATCTCTACCATCCGCACCACATCCTCTCCGGTCATACCGGATTCCACGGTGAGGCGGGGAATGGCATTTCTTATCGTTTGTCTTGTGATGACGCCTTTTTCAATGGTGAACTGCATCACATATCCATCATCCTCCAGAAGCTTCTGGGATGCGGCCGTATACTGCCCATTGGGATAGGCCATGGCCTTCACATGTGCTTCCTTCAGATGCTCCGCCAGTGCAGCTTCACTTTTCTGCATCCCTGCCAGAAAGGCTTCCTCCTGCCCTGCTTCCACGGGAACATGGTCCGCAGAATGGCTGTATACCTTCAGCCAGCCTGCTTCATCCATTTCCTTCGCCTGTTTCCAGCTGAATTTTTTCAGACCATATTGTTCCGTGATAAAATCCGTCACGGCAAAAACAGATGCCGGTGAACCATATTTTTTGAACAGGGGATAGGCAATCTCATAATTGCTGTGATAGCCGTCGTCCATGGTGATGCAGATATATTTTTCCTGCAACCCAAGACCCAATCCCTCTTGGCTGTGATCCTGTTCTGCCCTTCTCAAAAGACTGTCCAGTTTTTCCAGCGGAATGACCTGATACCCCTGCGATCTGAAATACCGCAGATGGTCTTCCAGTTCTTCTTTGGTGGACACCATGCCATTGCCGCTTTCCATATTTCGATCAGCAAAATGGTGATACATCAATACGGGAATATATTCTCCGTACAATTTCTCCGGAGCAGTTGCCTCCACCGCAATTTTTACATATTTCGGCTTTGTCACTGTTTTTCCTTCCGCCCCGTAAGCCACGGGGATAGAGAGAAAGGAAAAAACCATGGCAAGGAAAACCGTTATCTTTCTCCTCATCCCTTACTGCCCTTTTCCTCTGATCTCTTATTTATCATCCACTGCCACTACGCCGGGCAATTCTTTACCTTCCAGGAATTCCAGAGAAGCACCGCCGCCTGTGGAGATGTGTGTCATTTTGTCGCCGTAGCCCAGCTGATTTACAGCTGCTGCAGAATCGCCGCCGCCGATGATTGTTGTGGCATCGATTTCAGCCATTGCTTCTGCCACTGCTTTTGTGCCTTTTGCAAAGTTTTCGAATTCGAAAACACCCATGGGGCCATTCCAAACCACTGTTTTTGCACCTTTGATGGCATCTGCAAACAGTTTTCTTGTTTCTTCACCGATATCCAGGCCGCCCCAGCCATCGGGAATTTCGCCTGTAGGTACTGTTTTGAATTCTGTGTCGTTTTTGAATTCTTTTGTAATTACTGTATCTACGGGTGTCAGGAATTTCACGCCTTTTTCTTCCGCTTTTTTCATCATTTCCTGAGCGTAGGGGATTTTGTCTTCTTCCAGCAGGGAGTTACCAACCTTGCCGCCTTTTGCTACTGCAAATGTGTAAGCCATACCGCCGCCGATGATCAGTGTATCAACTTTTTCCAGCAGGTTGTTGATTACGTTGATCTTGTCAGAAACTTTGGAACCGCCCAGAATTGCTACAAAAGGTCTTTCAGGGTTGTTTACTGCATTGCCCAGGAATTCGATTTCTTTTTCCATCAGGTAACCAACTGCAGATTCTTTCACAAATTCTGTTACACCTACTGTGGAGCAGTGAGCTCTGTGGCTTGTGCCGAAAGCATCGTTTACGAATACATCTGCCAGAGAAGCCAGTTCCTTGCTAAAGTTTTCTTCGTTCTTTGTTTCTTCTTTTCTGTAACGAACGTTTTCAAGAAGCATAACGTCGCCATTTTCAAGAGCTGCTGCCATAGCGCGAGCATTTTCGCCTACAACTTCAGGATCCTGTGCAAGCTTAACTTCTTTTCCGAGATATTCGGAAAGGCGAGCAGCAACGGGAGCAAGGCTGAATTCAGGCTTGTATTCGCCCTTGGGTCTGCCAAGGTGAGAGCAAAGGATAACCTTTGCGCCCTTTTCCATCAGATATTTGATTGTGGGGAGAGCCGCAACGATTCTCTTATCGTTTGTGATAACGCCATCCTTAAGGGGTACGTTAAAGTCGCAACGAACGAGGACTTTTTTGCCGGCAACTTCAATGTCTTCAACAGATTTCTTATTGTAGTTCATTGGTTAAAACCCTTTCTTTTATATAACTTGCCGACTTTTTAGGCCGACATAATCTTTCATATTAGTTATATCACAATATCCTTTTATTTACAACAGTTTTTTGAAAAAATCAGTACATTTTTATACAGTGAATGGGTATAATGCGGTTGATTTTGGCATAAAAGAGTGATATAATGTAATAAAGATCAATGTTAGGAGGGTTTAGTCCCATGGAAAATAAAGTTTTAGTTGAAACAAGTGCACGTCACGTACATCTTTCTGCTGAGCACATTGCTATCCTCTTCGGCGAGGGCGCAACACTCACACATAAGAAGGATCTGAGCCAGCCCGGTCAGTTTGCTTGCGAAGAGAGAGTAACAGTAGTTGGACCCAAGAAGTCCATTCCCAACGTTATCATCCTTGGTCCTGCAAGACCTGTAAGCCAGGTTGAAGTTTCTCTCACAGATGCACGCACACTGGGTATTGCTGCTCCCGTTCGCGAAAGCGGCGATGTTGCAGGCAGCGGCGCATGCAAGCTCGGTGGTCCCTGCGGCGAAGTTGAGCTCACAGAGGGCGTTATCGCAGCTAAGCGTCACATCCACTTCACACCTGCTGATGCTGAAGCATTTGGCGTTCAGGATAAGCAGATCGTCAGCGTTAAGATCGAAAACGACACAAGAAGCACAGTTCTTGGCGACGTTGTTGTTCGCGTTAACCCCAATTTCGCAGCAGCAATGCATATCGACACAGACGAATCCAACGCAGCTTGCGCATTCGGCGTTTGCTACGGCGAAGTTATTAAGTGATTGTACATTATAGAAAAGCTCCTCGTTTGAGGAGCTTTTTCTTTGCTGTTTACACCCTAAAGTTATACCCAAAAGTCCGTTTTATCGACCTTTTCTGAAAAGGGCGCGGATTCTTAGGGCAGAGCCCTGAGACGCGATCCGCAGATCGCGGAACACCTATTGCGCGCAGGAGTTCCAAGAGGCGGAGCTTCTTGGTCGCTCTCC
>CALFPN010000028.1 GCA_937919015.1 uncultured Clostridia bacterium | reverse complement strand
TAAGGCAAAGGTCTGCAACACCTCTACCCCCGGTTCGAATCCGGGTGGCGCCTCTCAAGAACGCTGGAAAGCGTTCTTTTTTTGTTTATGTCAAAATAACATTTAGATAAATATCTAAATATTATTGACAGTAAGCATTGCCTGTGATAATATTTAGACGGATATCTAAATGATAAGGAGGGATGAAATGGGATTACAGGAAACATTCAAAGCCATCAGTGATCCTACTCGCAGAGAGATTCTGGACATTCTGAAGAAAGGGCAGAAAACAGCCGGGGAGATCGGTGCGCAGTTTGAGGCGACAGGTGCAACCATTTCCCATCATTTATCCATTCTGAAACAGGCAGGGTTGATATCTGATGAAAAAAAGGGGAAATATATTTATTATGAACTGAATATGTCCGTGTTTGAGGAAATTTTAAGCTGGATCACGGGACTAACAGGAGGGACGAAGGATGAAGAATAAAAAAGTATATATATGGATTCTGGCAGTGATACCGTTGTTAATGCTTTTGGTCGTTTACAGCAGATTGCCCAATCAGGTTCCTTTGCAGTGGGGGCTGGAAGGAGTCAGCAGATATGGCAGCAAGAGAGAGCTTATTCCGCTGACATCGTTAAATATTCTGTTCGCTCTGGGAATGCCCGTTTTCGCAAAGATAGATCCAAAGCGAAAAAATTATCGGAGATTTTCCGGAACATATGAGACCATGATCTTGCTGGTTGAAGTTTTTGTGGTGGTAATGATGGGATTGACATTAGTAGAATCTCTGTACCCGAATACATTTTCTATTCCAAAAGCTGTTACAGTATTGGTAGGTTTTCTGTTTCTCTTTTTGGGGAATATGATGCCGAAGGTGAAACAGAATTTCTTTATGGGCATGAAAACTCCCTGGGCTCTGAGCAGTGAGACGGTTTGGAACAAAACCCAGAGATTGGGTGGAAAAATGTTTTTCTTTGGAGGCATTTTGATGGTACTTGGTTCATTTTTGGTCAGGGAAAAGGTGCTGATGGGATTACTCATCGGGATCGCCATCCTTATTTGTGTTGTGCCCACCGTTATGAGTTACCTCTGGTATCAGAAAGAGGAGAAGGAAACAGAAGAATAATGCAAAAAGGAAATGCCTCAGATACTGGAATCTGAGGCATTTTTGCTGTGTATCGAGGGGAAAAACAGGCGTTCCATAAGCAAGATTCCGAAATTACTATTTTGCCTTTCTTTCTGCTGTTTTATGCGATATACTAATGTCCATAGAATATTGACATTTGTTGATAGAAAAAGCGCAGAAATTTTGATGAGGAGGAAAGCGTGTGTTAAGAGAAAATAAGACGTTTGTCATCGGTCACAAAAACCCTGACACAGATTCCATTTGTTCCGCCATTGCTTATGCGGCACTGAAAAATAAACTGGGGGAAGGGGAATATGAGGCAAAAAGAGCCGGTGAAGTGAATAACGAAACAAAATATGTATTAGACTTCTTTGGAGTAGAAACGCCTGAGCTGATCGAGCATGTAGGCACACAGGTAAAAGACGTAAACATTAAACCCACCCCCGTACTGCCTTCTGATATTTCCATGAAAAATGCATGGAATATTATGAGAGACCTGAAGGAATCCACCATGCCTGTTGTGGATGACGACAACGGCAGACTGCAGGGGATCATTTCCATTAAGGACATTGCGACAGCGAATATGGATATTTATGAAACCCGTATTCTGGCTATGTCCCGTACAAAATATACAAACGTACTGGATGCCATTGACGGTACTATGATCGTAGGCAACCCACAGGATGAAATCACGAAAGGCAAGATCCTGATTGGTGCGGCAAATCCTGACCTGCTGGAAAACTATGTAGAAGACGGGGATATGCTGCTGACAGGGAACCGTTTTGAAAATCAGCTTTGCGGTCTTGAAATGAACGCAGGCTGCCTTGTTGTATGTACAGGCGCACCCATTTCCAAAACCATCCAGAAGCTGGCGCAGGAAAAAGGCTGTAAAGTCATCAGCACACCCCATGATACCTTCATGGTGGCCAGACTGATTTCCCAGTCTGCTCCCGTGCGTTATTTTATGAGAAAAGACAATCTGGTTACATTTTCCAGCGAAGATTTCATCAGTGATATCAAGGGGACGATGGCCAAAATCAGACACAGAGACTTCCCCATTCTGGATAATGATGGCCAGTATTGCGGCATGCTGTCCAGAAGCTCTCTGCTGGCAATGAGCAACAAGAAGATTATTATGGTAGACCATAATGAAATGTCTCAGGCGGTAGATGGGATTGAGGAAGCGGAAGTGATGGAAATCATCGATCATCATCGTATCGGCAGTCTGGAAACATCTCTGCCTGTATATTTCCGGAACCAGCCCGTAGGCTGTACAGCAACCATTGTTTATGAAATGTATCAGGAAAACGATGTGGAAGTGGAACCCGCCATCGCAGGTCTGCTTTGCTCTGCCATCCTCTCCGATACATTGATGTTCCGCTCTCCTACCTGTACTGCGAAGGATAAAAAGACAGCAGAAGCACTGGCGAAGATTGCAGGGATCGAAATTCAGGAACATGCGGAAAAAATGTTCCGTGCAGGCAGCAGCCTGACGGGCAAAACACCGGAAGAAATCTTCTATCAGGACTTTAAGAAATTCAATGGTAATGGCAAAAACTTCGGTGCCGGTCAGATTTCTTCTATGGACAAGGGCGAACTGGAAGAGCTGCGTCCGCAGATCGCCGCTTATATGGAAAGTGTCGTGAAAAAAGACGAAATGCTGTTCTTCCTGCTGACAAATATTCTGACAGAATCTTCTGATCTGGTATTTGCCGGTGAAGGTGCAAAGGAACTGGTAGAAGCAGCCTTTGGCACAGCGCAGGAAAACTGGGTTTATGTGCCCGGTATGGTTTCCAGAAAGAAACAGTTTGTACCCAGTGTATTAAGTGCGTTGCAGCAGTAAAAAACAATAGGGGGAACCCCATGAAAAATTATAAGATTATATTGGCTTATGACGGCACAAGATATAATGGATGGCAAAAACAGGGGAATACGGAAAATACGATTCAGGAAAAACTGGAGCGTATTTTAAAAGAAATCGGCGGACAGGAAACGGAAGTTTTCGGCTCCGGCAGAACAGATATGGGTACCCATGCCACCGGCCAGGTCATCAATTTTCATATGAACTGGAAAGGTTCTGCGGAAAGTCTACTGGATGCCTTCAATGAAAAACTGCCGGAGGATATCGCGGGTCTTTCCATTGAGGAAAAAGAGCCTCGTTTCCACAGCAGGCTGAGCGCGAAGGCGAAGCATTATTCCTACTCCATTTGGAGAAGTAAAAAGCCTCCTGTTTTTGAACGAAAATATGTATTCCGATGCGAAGAAGATCTGGATATCTCTGCCATGAAACAGGCGGCGTCTGCATTTATCGGGGAGCACGATTTCAAGAGCTTCTGCGCTAATAAGCGCATGAAAAAATCCACGGTGCGTACCATTTATGATATCGTTTTTGAGGAAACAGAAGAAAAACTGGTGCTGCATTTTTATGGCAACGGCTTCCTCTATCAGATGGTGCGTATCCTGACAGGTACCCTCATTGAAGTGGGGGAAGGAAAAAGAAAAGCATCGGAAATGGAAGATATCCTGCAGGCAGGAAAAAGAGAAGTGGCAGGCTTTACAGCCCCCAGCCGCGGTTTGTTCCTGCGGGAAGTATATTATGAGGATTGGAAGGGCGGTGATGAGGTATGATTCGCGTATCTGAACTGAAGCTGCCCATCGAGGGGAATCAGAAGGCGTTGGAAAAGAAGATGGCAAAGGCTCTGCGGGTGCCCGTGGAAGAGATCAAGGCATACCGTATTTTCAAACGTTCTTTGGATGCCCGAAAAAAAGATAACATCCATTATGCCTATGTGGTGGATGTGGAAGTGAAAAACGAGAAGAAAATCTTAGAAAAGAATAAAGATAAAAATATTTCCAAAACACCTGATCTGGATTATAAAATGCTGAAGGGCGAGACCATGCCCGAAAAACGTCCTGTTGTGGTGGGCTTTGGCCCTGCGGGGATGTTTGCGGGCCTGATGCTGGCGGAAATGGGGTTGAAGCCCATTGTACTGGAACGGGGCGGCGATGTGGAAAGCAGAAAGGCAGCCGTGGAAACTTTCTGGAATACAGGCAAACTGGATGTGGAAAATAACGTACAGTTTGGGGAAGGCGGTGCAGGTACCTTCTCCGACGGAAAACTGACCACCCGCATCAAAGACCCCAGATGCCGCAAGGTATTGGAGGAAATGGTGGATGCCGGTGCGCCGGAGGAAATTTTGTATGATGCAAAACCCCATATCGGGACAGATCTTCTGCGGGATGTGGTGAAAAATATCCGTGAAAAAATAAAAAGACAGCAGGAATCATTGCTGTCTTGTGTTTTCAACCATTCTGTTCAGAACCCATAAGAAATGGTCCATATAATCATCGGGAATGCCGCTCATCGCGTCGTCTTTGAAGCGTTCTGGCATTAGGCCACAGTGCAAGGGATACGTTTGAGTTGCTTCATGCAGAAAATTTCCAGCTGGAACAGAAGCCCTTTGCCATGGGCGTCCGCATTGAACATCCCCAGAAAATGGTGGATTATGCTCAGTATGGGGAAGCGGCCCATAAGCTGACCGCAGCGGATTACCGTCTGACCTATACCACGGAAAAAGGGCGCGGTGTCTACACCTTCTGCATGTGCCCCGGCG
>CALFPN010000027.1 GCA_937919015.1 uncultured Clostridia bacterium | reverse complement strand
GGTCAGGTCGGGCGTTACCCCGTAATATGCCTGGGCACTGCCGGGGCGCATATGATAACCACAGATCACTTCGTCAAAGATCAGCACAATGCCTTCTCTGGTGCAAAGATCCCGTACTTTTTCCAGATATTCTTTTCTTGCAGGATAGCAGCCGCAGTTATAGGAAATGGGTTCCATAATAATAGCTGCCACCTGATCTTTATAGCGGTTTACCACTCTTTCCAATGCTTCATAATCATTGAATTCTACGTTTTTCACCGCTTCACTGAAGCATTTGGGGAAACCTGCACCGTCAGGAATATTTTCAATCTCGCCGATTTCATCCATTTTGCCTTCGTTGTTATGGTTATACCAGATCATTTCATGCATGCCATGGAAATGACCTTCGAAACGAATGACAATCTCTCTGCCGGTATAAGCTCTTGCCAGACGCAGGGCAGACAGGGTTACTTCTGTACCTGTATTCACCAGACGTACTCTTTCCGCGCTGGGAATCAGCTTACACAGTTCTTTTGCCAGATCGATGGTTTCCTGAGAGTCATACCCCCAGTAGAAGCCTTTTTCGATGGCTGCCAGAACTGCTTTTTCGATTCTGGGATGTTTATAGCCAAACAGAGCAGGGCCTGCGGAGGAATGGAAGTCGATATATCTTTTCCCTTCCACATCGTACAGGTACGCACCTTCGCATCTTTCCATATATAAGGGCTGGCCCAGTGTTGCATTGAATCTGCCGCCGGCAGAACCGCCGCCTACCATATATTTTTGTGCTTCCACATACATCTCTTTCTGTAAACTCATGTTCAAACGCCTCCTAAATCATAAAATTTCATGAAAATCCGTTTATTCCCTTACGAGGCACCCACAGGTCCCATGATCAGGTCAGGCAGGAAGGAAGTCAGCCCGGGTACGAATGCCGCTGTCAGAATCACTGCCACAATAATACCTACCACCACCAGCAGATAAGGAATGATCTCCTGAATCTTTGCCTTGGCAATAGACATGGACAGGAAGAGGTAGATACCTACGGGAGGTGTCAGACCGCCCAGTACCGTACACAGGCAGAACATCACGCCGAACTGTGTCATATTGGCACCCATGCTTTCCAGCAGAGGGTAAACGATGGGCAGGATGATTGGCATTGCCGCCAGACTTTCCATGAAGCAGCCAACGAAGATCATAAAACCGGCTGTCATCAGCATAATCATGGTTGTGCTATCTGTCAGAGACAAGATGAAGTTGCAAACGATGTCGCCTACATTTGCCAGAGAGAAGATATAGCCGTAAATGGTGGATGCACCGATGATCATCATAACCTGACAGGTATTTTCTGTGGCCTGTTTGAACAGGGGGATGATATCCTTCCATTTCAGCTCTCTGTAAATGAAAGCACCAACGATCATACCGTATACGCAGGCAACAACACCGGCTTCTGTTGCTGTGAAGATACCACAGATAACGCCGCCGATAACGATGAAGGGCATGATCAGTGCCCAGATGGATTCTTTCAGGTTTACTAAAACTTCTTTAACTACGAATTTGCCGCCATAGTCAATGTCATGCACTTTTGCGTAGATAAAGCAAAAAATCATCAGGCAAAGGCCAATCAACAGACCGGGCAGCATACCGCCCATAAACATTCTGCCGACAGACAGACCTGTAATAGATGCGAAAACAATCATATCTACACTGGGAGGGATAACGGGGCCCAAGGAACCGGCACCACCGATGAGGGCAGCAACAAAACCGGGTTTATAGCCTTTTTCTTTCATAGCGGGAGCTGTGATCCCACCGATGGCAGAAACTGCAGCTGCACCGGAACCGGAAATACCGGCAAAAATCATGTTCGCTGCTACGCAGCAAATACTTAAGCCACCGCGCAGCCAGGAAAACAGGGATGCCGCAAAGCCTACGATTCGTTTGGAGATACCTGCCTTATCCATGATAGCACCGCCCAAAATAAACAGAGGCACTGCCATCAGGGAGAAGGAATTGATCCCGCTGATAAAACGCTGCACGACGATGTAAAGATCCAAAGTCGTACCAAAATATAAGCCTAAAAAGCCGGAGAGACCTACTGCGAAGCAGATGGGTACGCCGAGAATGATCATGACGATCAGGGAAATTACAACGATAGCGATCATTTTGCTTCACCTCCGTCTTTCATTTTCTTCGCATGTTCAGGCACTGCGCTGAGGAAGGACAACAGCATGGAAACAGCACCTATGGGGAAAGAGAGATAAACAATGGAATAGGGTACCCCAACCGCAGAAGAATAGGCATTGCCCATTTTCTGCACCAGTTCAATGGATGCAGGCAGCAGAACGATCAGGAAGGAAGCTGCCACAATCCTTGTAATGATATATAACATAAATTTCACTTTTGTATTTTTCAAAAAGCTCTGCAAAACATCGATAGAAACATGACCATCGATACGGATCGTCAGAGAAGACCCGATAAATACCAGCCAGATACAGATAAAACGCATTGCCTCCTCCGCCCATGTCAGGGAGTCATTCAAAACGTATCTGCAAAATACATTGGCCGCACCGATAATAATAATTGCCGTAAACAGGACCGCGCAAACGTATGTCTGTACATTTGTCAGGATCTTGTCAAATTTTTTCCAAAATGCCATTCTGCAAACACCTCCTTTTTGGGATGTAATAGAAGGCGTCAATGGGGAACCCATTGACGCCCCATGTATTACCTATTGTGACAGGAACTTCAAATTATTTTCTTTTCGTATACCTTATTTGGGAGCGCCAACTTCCTGCAGTTTTGCAATCATATCGCCCAGACCGTATTCATTTGCATACTGATCATACATAGGTTTCTGCGCTGCTACCATCTTTTCATATTCGCCTGCGTTCAGTTCGTTTACAACTACGCCCGCTTTTTCCATCACTGCTACTGCTTCATCGTCAGCTACTTTTCTAGCTTCCACCTGTTCTTCCTGAACTTCTGCGCCCACTTTCAGGATGATTTCCTGATATTCAGCAGGAATGGACTGCCATTTATCTTCATTGATGGCTGCGATATTGATTGTGGAGATGTGACCTGTTTTGGAGTAGTATTTTGTTACTTCCTGCAGGTTGGAGTCAACGATGGTACAAGCGTCAACTTCTGCGCCGTCAACTACGCCCTGAGAGATTGCTGTATAAACATCGCCCCAAGGTGTTGTTGTGGGGTTTGCACCCAGGTTTTTCCATGTGTCAACAAACAGTGTAACTTCGGGAACACGCATTTTTACGCCCTTACAATCTTCCAGTGTGTAAATGGGTTTTGTTGCCAAAATCGCATGTCTGATGGAACCGGAGAAGGAGAACAGCGGTCTGATGCCTGTAGGAACCATCATATCAGTACCTTCCTGAATTACCATTTCACGCATGATGGCTGCCTGACCATCCAGATCGGAGCACAGATAAGGCAGACCGAATACACCCAGTTCAGGTTTATTCACTGCATTTGCCCAGGAAGAACCTTCACCGAAAGCGATGTCGATGGTACCCAGAACCACCTGCTGCATGGTTTCTGCTTCGGAACCCAGCTGAGAGTTAGGGAAGATACTGATCTTTACAGCACCGTCTGTTTCCGCTTCTACTCTGTTTTTAAATTCATTGAAATATTTGTCTTCATTGGAGTTTGTGGAGTAAATGTGAGCCAGCTTCAGTTCGATCACTTCGCCATCACCTTCTGCTGCGTCACTGCTGCCGCCCCTTGCGCCGCAGCCTGTTGCCAGTAACATTGCTGCTACCATTGTGAAACTAACTGCTGTTCTTAAGAATTTTTTCATACTAAAACCCTCCTTAAAAATTGTTACACTTCCCAATCATTTTCACTCATTATAAAGTGTTTTCATTCAGCACTACGAAAAGATCTTTCACTTCTGCTTTCCCGTCACCATTCTGAAGTACAGATCTGCATCCCGGGCACGCTGTAAGCATCACGGAAACATCGATCCGGTCTGCATCGGAAATTCTGCCGGATGCTGTCAGCTGTGCCAATTTGGGAGAGTGTGCATCTAAAACCAGACCGCCGCAGCATTTTGTGAGTTTCTTGCTCTGGATCATTTCTTTCAATTCGTAACCCATTGCACGAATCAGCTCACGGGCAGGTTCTGTTTCTTCCAAGTCTCTTGCAAGGCGGCAGGGATCATGGTAAGTCACCACGCCTGCTGCCTGTTTCATCTTCAGTTTTCCCTCTTTCAGCAGTTTGGCCGCAAAGGCTGTTGCTGTCACCACTTCACAGGAAAGTTCCAGACCCCATGCGGGATATTCCTGCAGGAACATTCTGGCTGTGGAAGGGTTCAGTACAACGACCTGCTTTACACCGGCTGCATTGATGGCATCTGCACATTTTTTTGCTATCGCTTTTACTTCTGCTGTTTCGCCGATCAGATCGTACAGTTCATTGCCATCCGCAGGTTCTGCTGTCAGTGTTTTGTAAATTACGCCTGCTTTGGTCAGGACAGAGCCAAAGGCCTCTGCCATTTCCTTGGCGGCTGCGGTGCCATGAGCACCGACATATACCAGAACATCCGCTGTTTCGGATGCAGGTTTCTGCTCTTCTGCTTCTGCTGCCATCAGTTTTTCGATCACATCCATCACATGGTCAGGAGCCAGACCGTTTGCAACAATATTTCTTCTTGCTTCTCTAATGAAAACAGGGGGTTCATAGCCGGTTTCGCAGTTTGCTGCACAGGATGCGCACAGCGCACACTGGAACATATCTTCTGCGTAAACCTGCATATCTGTTGTGCCTTTCTGTTCCATATCCAAGAGGAGTGCTTTTGCTCTGGGTGTGTTGGATTCCTTCCCTGTTACCAGACCCACAGGGCAAAGATGTCTGCACATCCAGCAAAAACGACAGGCTTTGATTGTATGTAAAGCGTTTCCGGATAACATTCTTTTTCCCTCCTTGCACTCGTATTACAGCCCCAATTTATATGGATTCATGATACCATTGGGGTCAAGTTCTTTCTTCAATGCTTCAAAGAAGATCATGTTGTCGCCATACTGTTCTTTCATCAGACGGCCCAGTTTCATGCCAACGCCGTGGTGGTCATTTACCACACCGCCGTTGTCCAGGATAGCACGGATCCCTGCATTCCAGATTTCATTATGCAGGCGCAGTGCTTCTTCCGGATCTTCCGGGGGATTTTCAATGATAAATCTGTCATAAATCATAACGCCCCATTCATACCAGTGAGAGAAGTGTGCGATAAAACGAACGCCTTCAAATTTTTCCATAGTTTTCTTCAGGGCCCAGTAGATGTTTTCCATGTCGGAGTAACTGGAGATGGTATCCAGCGTACCAAACATCTTCGGCAGATCCAGTGCATGGTCAGGATAGAAGAAGGTTACACGGCTGTCCCACCATTTTTCCCCGTAATCGGAGCCCAGATCCATGCCGCCTCTTTCTGCACACATACGCAGAGCAATTCGTTCTTCGATCTCTACCATTTCCGCGCTGCCTTCAATGGCAATGTTCATGAATGCGCCTTCTTTTTCCACGCCCAGAATGTTTTTGATCATGGATTTTGTTTCTTCTTCATTGTACAGACGCATGATGGAAGGCTTGAATTCCTGCAGCAGGTCTCTGCCGAAGGCCAGACCTGTGGGAACATCCTTGAACAGAAATGCGCGGAATTTTCTGACTTCAGGCTTTTTGAACAGCTTCATGGTCGCCTTTGTGAATACACCATAGGTACCTTCGGAACCAAGCAGCATATGCAGGATGCTGGGGCCGGAAGAATGTTTGGGTACCGGTGTGGATTTCAGGATCTTCCCGCTGGGCACTGCCATTTCCACATGGAGGCACTGGTCATCGATCTTGCCGTATTTTGTGGAAAGAACGCCGATACCATTATGTGCCAGAAAGCCGCCCAGTGTGGAGCATGTCAGGGAACTGGGGTAATGCATCAGAGAGTAGCCTCTTTCATTGGCATACCATTCCAGCTGTGCAAAGTTGATCCCTGCTTCCGCTGTGATACACATGGATTTTTCATCCAGTGCAATGATTTTATTCATGCGTTTCATATCCAGCAGGATACCGCCTTTGACTGCCAGCGCGCCGCCCTGAGAACCTGCGCCGCCGCCCCAGGGGAATACGGGAATTTTATAATAATTGGCAATGACGAGAATTTTTGCAACTTCCTCATCGCTGCCGGGATATACGATATAATCTGCCAGAGGCATCATTCTGCCACGATCTTCCCAAAGTCTGGAAAGCCAGAAATAATCAACGCTGTGACTGATTTTGTCGCTTTCTGTTACAGAAACATTGTCTCTGCCAACAACATCTTCCAGCTCGGAACGGATCATGTTAAACATAAAATCATTCATAAGAATCTCCTTTCCAAATGAAATTTTAATTCATTTTTTATTTCTCTATTATGAAATAAATATAACACTTATGAAATATTATTTCAATTGTCCATCTTCGACAATGTTGTAAAACTTTTTTTGTTCATTTTGTATTTTTCTTAGCACAACATCAATTTCCCCCTAATTTACAGGGCATTTTAACAAAAATCAAGCTCTTTTCCCATGTCACCAAAGACATTTGACTACATATCGCACAACAAGTTCTATTTCAAAAATTTTCCAAATATGAAATTTTATTTCACAAAGATTCAATCAACATAAAAAAGACTATGACAATATTGTCATAGTCTTTCTCTGTTCTCTACTTTTTCCCCTATTGCGCAATACCCATTCCGGCGTCAGAGACCCATCATAAAAATCAACAGGGATACCTGAGGGCCGTCGCAATATTGATGGCATGATCCGAACAGCGTTCCAAATCTGTTACCATATCACAAAACAAAACCCCACCTCTGGTTTCACAGGAAGAATTCATAAAACGTTCCACATGATTCTGAACCAATTGCTCTCTGCATTGGTCCACATTTTCTTCCAATGCCATCGCCTCAGCAAGTCTTGTGTAATCCTGTGTTTCAAAGATTCCCAGACACAGCTCAACAGATTCCAACGTTAATTCACACATGGCACGGAGTTCCTTGGTGGCTTGCGGGGAAAGACAGCCTTTTCCGCTGCGAATCTGGGCGGCATATTCAATGATGTTCTCCGCATGGTCAGACAGGCGTTCGATATCAGAAACAGTCTGTGTCATCCGGGATACCCGCTGCAAGTCCCCCGATTGCATATCAGGGGTTCGCAATTCAACCAGTTTAGACAAAATCGCCACTTTCATCAGGGAAACCCCTTCAAATAACATACCAAACCCCATGATCACGCTCCCGACATGCTTGATAAAAGGCTTCGCCACAAACAGATGGAGTATCGCCCCTACAAACAGGATCGCAGGTGCATATGCGCTGATGTGAAAGGCTGTGATCTGTGCTGTAATCGTCGTGCCGATATTAGCACCCATAATGACGCCAATTGCCTGAAACAGGTTCATCAAACCGGAATTCACAAATCCGATTACCATCACGTCTGTGGCGGAAGAGCTCTGAATCAGCATCGTAACAGCAATCCCCACCAGAACTGACACATATTTGTTTTTCGTGGAGTACTCCAGAATAGTTTTCAATTTTTCTCCACATGCGTTGCGAAGGCCCGTAGACATTATACTCATTCCATACAGAAACAAGCCAACCCCACCTAGTAAACCAAATACTTCGTAAAGCGTCATCTTTCTTCTGTCCTTTCTGTTTCCGATGGCGAAGGGGAACATTTCCATTACCTTTATTATGCAAAGATTTCTGATTTATTTCAACAAATTTTGTGTTTTTTTTATTAAGTATACAAAAACCTCCCAGAACCGAAGTCCCAGAAGGCTAAATTCTTACCTGTTTTCATCATGTGTTGACAAGCTCATCTGCTTTCGCGCAAAGTTTATATTCCACTTGGCAACATTCCTATCCTCTTTAAAATTTTTGCTTATATAACAAAAAACCGAGTATACATGATCGTATACTCGGTTTCTAATGAGTCACCCGGGACTCGAACCCGGGACACCTGGATTAAAAGTCCAGTGCTCTAC
>CALFPN010000026.1 GCA_937919015.1 uncultured Clostridia bacterium | reverse complement strand
ATTTAGTTCTACAAAAGTCTTTTTTTGTGCTGTCCGAACAAAATGGTTCGGTTCATTTGAGGTCTTTATTTTTGTGCCATTTCCAACAATTCTCCCATTGTATAAACCACTTGAACTTTTCCGTAATCAACTGTAATCGGATATTCCATCATCTCTTCCTGCTTCATCATTTCTTTTAACCCTTCCAAGTGGATACTATAATCAAACTGTCCCGGATGATCTCCTCTGTCATCTCCCGGAAATTGCAGCATTTGTTTTAAACCGATCTGTGTTTCAAACTGATCTTCCATCCCCCATGCATCTAATACATGACCATTCTGCAATTCAAACTGTAACCATAATTTTTCCCCCTCTAAAACAACGTCCATGGTGATATCTTCAGGCTCCACCGCCCATCCCTTCACAAATGCCGCCCAAAATGCTCCCCCAAAAGCAATACATACCACCAATGTCGCCGCCACATACATCTTTATTTTTCGATTGACTTTACGAAAGGGATTGATTTTCTTTTTTACTTCCTCTGCTTTTACTTCCGTTTCCTGTTTCATCTGCTCCAGCATTTTTTTGCAGGGCTCGCATCCATCCAGATGCTCCCCGATGGCCTGATTGCTTTCCTCGCTGGTCAGCCCATCCAGATACATAGGCATCAAATCTCTGATAATTTCACATTTCATTTCTGCTGACCTCCTCCATCACTTTTTGCTTTGCACGGTAAAACGTTACCCGTGCCCAGTTTTCATTTCTTCCGCAAATTTCTCCGATCTCCCGAAAGGAAAATCCGCCCGTCATACGCAGGAGAAATACTTCTTTCGCATTTTCCTCCAGCACATGCACCGCTTTCATCACTTCCATGGTCTGTTCCTTCCTGCAGTAATCGTTTTCCAAACCATCGCTCGCCCCATGATCCCATAATGGCTCTTCCTTCCTGCGTCTATTTCTGTCTAACTCCTGATACCAGACATGCTTTGCGATCTGACAAAGCCACGTGGAGACTTTACAGCTTCCATCAAATTTCCCCGAAGAACGGATCGCCCGATAAAAGGTCTCCTGAGTCAATTCTTCCGCCACTTCTTCATTCCCACAAAGGGTCATCAAATATTTAAATACGAACATGCCATATTCTTCAAAATCCTTTTCCGGACGAAACATCTTCTCACCGCCTTTCTTGTAAATTCATCTATATATCCGTTTCAGACCACTTTCGTTACATCATTTCCAATAAATTTTAACATTTTTCCCTTCTCTCGTTTCTTACGTTTTTCTTTATCTTTTCCAATAAAAAAACTCCCTTTCGGGAGTTTTCTGCAAAGGAAAAAGGGACGGATTTCTCCGTCCCTTTCGAGTTTGCTTAGTCGTCTTTTGCGTAATCGAACTTAATTATGCAATTAGGTTAAATTATACCAGACCCTGAGCCATCATAGCAGCAGCTACTTTCTTGAAGCCAGCGATGTTAGCACCAGCTACCAGGTTGTAACCCAGGCCAGCAGCTTCAGCAGCTTCTACAGAGATAGCGTGGATGTTTTTCATGATGCCAACCAGTTTAGCGTCAACTTCTTCGCCAGCCCAGCTGTATCTCATGGAGTTCTGAGCCATTTCCAGAGCGGATACAGCTACACCACCAGCGTTTACAGCTTTGGAAGGAGCAACGATCATGCCGGGTTCTGCCATAGCACGAGCCAGACCTGCGTTTGTTGTAGGCATGTTAGCTACTTCGATGTAGTATTTTGTGCCGTTAGCGATGATCTGTTCGATTTCGGGAACATCCAGTTCGTTCTGGTATGCAGCGGGCATGCAGATATCTACTTTCTGACCCCAAGGTTTCTGTTTAGGGAAGAATTCGCAACCGAATTTGTCAGCGTAGTCCTGAGCTCTGTTTCTACCGGAGCTTCTCATTTCCAGCATGTAGTTGAATTTTTCTTCTGTTGTGATACCATCGGGATCGTATACATAACCGTCGGGACCGGACAGAGTAACAACTTTACCACCCAGCTGAGCTACTTTCATAGCGATACCCCAAGCTACGTTACCAAAACCGGACATAGCTACTGTTTTGCCTTCGAATGTGTCGCCTTCATGCTGCAGAACTTCGTTAGCATAGTATGTAGCACCGTAACCTGTTGCTTCGGGTCTGAACAGGGAGCCGCCGTATTCCAGACCTTTACCTGTCAGTACGCCATTTTCCCAGCAGCCTTTGATTCTCTTGTACTGGCCATACAGGAAGCCGATTTCTCTACCGCCTACACCGATGTCACCAGCGGGAACGTCAACATCGGGACCGATGTGTCTGTACAGTTCTGTCATGAAAGCCTGGCAGAATCTCATGATTTCCATATCGGATTTGCCGTTAGGATCGAAGTCGGAACCACCTTTACCGCCGCCGATAGGCAGACCTGTCAGGGAGTTTTTGAAGATCTGTTCGAAGCCCAGGAATTTAACAACGCCGGAGTATACGTTGGGAGCAAATCTCAGACCGCCTTTGTAGGGACCGATAGCGGAAGAGAACTGTACTCTGAAACCTCTGTTAACGTTTACTTTACCAGCATCGTCAACCCATGTTACTCTGAAGGAAACCTGTCTTTCAGGTTCAACCAGTCTTTCCAGCAGACCCATTTTTTCATATTCGGGATGCAGTTCTACTTCTTTTTCGATGGAAGCGAATACTTCTTCTACTGTCTGGATAAATTCGGGTTCATTTGCGTCACGTCTTTTAACCTGTTCGATTACGCGTTCGATATAAGCGTTCATAACTCTATGACCTCCTATTGTTTAAATAATAACAATTAGTATTTTTTCCGCATGGTTAAGATGCGGTTTTTGCCCCATGCGGTTAGGGCAAAATGAAGAGAAAGCTTTGATGATGGCCTTTTGCTTTTGGCGCATAGCACACTCTCTTGCTTCTTTCCGTGAATAATTATAACACATATTTTGGACTTGTGTAGTATTTTTTTCATTTTTAAGGATAATTTTTACACAAATTTTTCCATCAAAAATTATGCAAAACAACTTTTCTTATTTTTTTCCGTCAATTATTCTGAAAACAGTTATATTTTTTTATGATTTGTGAGCAAAATAAACATATCCACATCAAAAAAAGTGTTCACACCTGACCGATATTACTTTTCCCGGTCTTTTCTCGTCCTGCAAATTGTTATTTGTATGACACTCTTAAAAATTATTTCACCGGCAAAACTTTTGAACAGGGCAAAAAAAAAAGAGCCTGCGGAGAAATCACAAAGGATCTCCTTTTCAGGCTCTTTCTTCCTTATTTCTTTTTAAATAATCCACTGATATCAAAACCGTGTTTTTCTTCTCTTTCCTCTTCCGCTGTTTCGGAAATGAATTCGATATATCTGCCGGTGCCGATGGCTACACAGCTGACCGCATCCTCTGCTACCATGGCATGGATACCGGTTTTCTGCTGAATCAGCTTATCCAGACCATACAGCAGACTGCCGCCACCGGTCATAACAATGCCGCGTTCATAAATATCTGCCGCCAGCTCCGGAGGTGTGCGTTCCAGAACGCCATGCACCGCATCGGCAATAGCTTCTACGGATTCCTGCAACGCCTCATGCATTTCTTCCGATGTTACAGTGATATTTTTGGGCAGCCCTGTGATCAGATTTCTGCCTCGTACATCCAGTGTTACAGGAATGCTGCGTTCAAAAGCCGTACCAATTTTGATCTTCAACTCTTCTGCCGTTCTTTCGCCGATCAGAACATTATGCTTCTTTCTCATATAGCGAATGATAGCATCATCAAAATTGTCCCCGGCGATCTTCTGAGAATGGCTGACTACTGTGCCGCCCAGAGAGATAACCGCAATATCTGTTGTGCCGCCGCCAATATCCACCACCATGCTGCCGCAGGCTCTGGAAATATCAATCCCTGCACCAATCGCCGCTGCAATGGGTTCTTCGATAATGTGTACGCGTCTGGCACCCGCCTGACGGGTCGCATCCTCTACTGCTCTTTTTTCCACCTCTGTTACGCTGGAAGGTACACAAACGGCAATGGTCGGCTTCACGAAGGAACGCTTGCCCATGGCCTTTTCAATAAAATACTGCAGCATTTTTTCTGTCACTTCATAATTAGAGATAACACCCTCACGCAGAGGACGAATCGCAACGATATTACCAGGGGTTCTGCCCAGCATACGTCTGGCCTCTTCACCTACGGCAAGGATCGTATTGCTGTCTTTATCGATGGCAACAACGGAAGGCTCCCGAATCACGATGCCCTGCCCTTTGATATATACCAGAACAGTGGCAGTTCCCAGATCGATACCGATATTTTCGCCGAAACTCATAAAATTTAACATACCGCCGCTCCTTTGTTCTTAAAATTACTGATTATCTGTCGTCTTTTTCCAGTATACTGGAATCTTCTCCCCTTGAAAAGCCGTTTCCGAAAAAAATAAAAATTTCTTTCTATATAATATACAAATCCAAAGAGATTATTTGATTTCTTTTCCCAATACTTCCAGTGCCTTCTGCAACTGTGCATCCTGTCCTGCGGGAATATCTGCCAAGGCTATCTTCCGGTATTTTTCCCCCAGCTGTACCGCCTCATCCGGTTCAATGCCAATGCCATGGATGGATGTACCCTTAGGCGTATAGTATTTCTGAATCGTTACATTCAAACCGGAACCATCGGGCAGGGTAAATAATCGCTGCACCAGACCCTTTCCAAAGGTTTGTGTCCCCACCAACGTTCCTCTGCCGGTGTCTTTCACTGCCCCCGCCAGAATTTCCGATGCACTGGCACTGTTTTCATTGACCAGAACCACCAGAGGAATATCCAAATATTCTCCATCACATTTCAGATCCTCCCGTTTTTCCTGTTTATCCAATGTATAAACCATCGTTCCTTCCGGCAGCAATTCTTCCCCAATCTGATATACGGATTTCACCAAACCACCGGGATTATCTCTCAGATCCAGCACCAGACCCTTCATGCCATCTTTCTGCAGAGCATCCAAAGCTGCCTTGAACTGGTCATAGGTATTTTCTTTAAAGCCGCTGATGGAAATATATCCAATCTTCCCGTTAATCATGCGGCTGTCTACACTTTCCATCACAACAACCGCCCGCTTCATAGTCATTTTCAGGGTCTCCCCTGTACTTTTTCGCAGCACTTCAATGGTCACTTCCGTGCCGACCTTGCCTCTGATTTTTGCCGCAACATCAGATACCAGCTTCCCGCGCATATCCTCACCATCCACACCGATGATGACATCGCCTTCCTGCATTCCTGCCTGCTGTGCAGGCTGGCCTTCCATCACACGGCTGATAACCACTTCTCCGTCCTGCGTCGTATAAACCTCTATGCCGACCCCGTCAAAGTTGCCGTTGGTATTTTCCAGATACTGTTCCAGTGTTTCTTCCGACATATAATATGTATATCTGTCTCCCACACCGGCCGCCATGCCGCTGAAGAGCATTTCTTCCACCAGCGTTTCATCAAATTCCTCTACATAATATTTATCCAGATAGCTTTCCATGATCTCCGTTTTTGCAGAACGGCTCAAAGGAATCTCAAAAGGTATGCTGTGCCAAGGGATCATACGGCAGACAGGCTTCCAGCCCACGCTGACTGCCAAAACCAGCACCAACGCCGTCCCAAATCCCTTCCAAAATTCTTTTTTCATGCTTATCGCCTCATTTTTCAGACTCTGTTCATCCTATGTTTTCTCCAAAAAAAATATCCTACGAGAAAAGGGAAGTATTTGCTTTCCAAACACTTCCCCTGGTTTTTCCATATTGATTTTATACACGCAGATGCTTACGGATCGAAGTTACACTACCAATGACACCCAGCGCGATACCGAAAATAATACCGAAGGGGAACAGGAACCCGAATACATCCCCTGTCAGTTTAAACTGAACAAATGTAATCATCGGCAAATATTCAAAGATCGCACTTGTTACCTTCGCATAAATGGGGAAACCAATGATCAGCGGAACAATGGCACCGACCACACCAATGATGATCCCTTCAATGATAAAAGGCCATCGGATAAACCAGTCTGTGGCACCTACATATTTCATGATGTTGATTTCAATCCTTCTGTTCACCACAGAGATACGGATCGTATTCATAATAATCATAATGGAGATCGCCCCCAGCAGCAGCATGATGATCACACTGCCAATGCTGAAAATGCGGTTTGCTTTCATCAGCACTTCAGTTTCCGTCTGGCCGTGGCGCACATTATCAATGCCGTCCACATTTTCCAGAGCGGTCAGAACGCCGTTCTGGTTTTCGATCTTATCTAGAGAGATCTGGAAAGAATGGGACAGGGGGTTGTTTTCAGAATCCAGACCGATAAAAATATCTTCCTCTGCACCCCAGTCCTTCTTCAGATCGTCCAAGGCATCCGCAGGAGAGATATATTCCACACTTTCCACATGGTCTATCTTGCTGATCTCGGTTTTCATATTTTCGATTTCTTCCCCTGTCAGTTCACCGCTGAGAAAAACGGAGATCCCAATGGAATCCTCCATCTGATCCAGCATATACTGCAGATTGCTCCCTACGCAGTAGGAAAAAGACAAAATAGAGATGCAGGCAGCCACGGCAACCATGGAAGCCATGGTCATCAGCATATTCTTTTTCAGGCCGCTGAAGCTTTCTCTAAAAAAGTATTTGATCGTACTAGGCTTCATCGCTATAACCACCTTTTTCAATATCTCTTACAATGTGACCTTTATTCAGTGTAACCACTCGTTTCTGCATGGCATCTACGATGTCTCTCGCATGGGTTGCCATAACGATAGTCGTACCGCGTTTGTTGATATCATCCAACAGCTGCATGATGCCATCCGCCGTTTCGGGGTCAAGGTTACCTGTCGGTTCGTCACAAATCAGGATCGGGGGATTATTTACGATGGCTCTTGCCAAAGCAGTTCTCTGCTGTTCCCCACCGGAAAGCTGGTTCGGATAGCTTCTTCCTTTTTTGCCCAGACCAACCAACGCCAGCACCGCGGGTACATTTCTGCGGATGATACGACTGGGAGCTTCAATAACGCGCATGGCAAAAGCTACATTTTCGTATACAGTCTTATTGGGCAGCAAACGGAAATCCTGGAATACCACCCCCAGATTGCGGCGCAGGTAAGGGATCTGCTTTCTGCTCAGCTCATTTGTTTTTACTCTGTTAACAATGATATCCCCCTCCGTAGGGTCCAGTTCCTTCAGCAGCAGCTTCATCAGTGTGGATTTACCGGAACCGCTGGAACCAACGATGAAAACAAATTCGCCTTTGTTGATATGCAGATTGATGTTTTCCACCCCGGTAGAGCCATTGGGATATATTTTTGTTACGTTATTCAGATGGATCACAACGTATCTCCCTCTTTCTAAATAGTTTATCTATGCACAAAGAATTTCGACGCTTCTTCTGATATTTCGTCTTTCACAACAACGTATTATATCATATAACCCCCATGCAAACAAGGGAAGAACCCTTGGAAAACCACCGATTTCGTTAAAATTCTCTTAATTTTTTTCATTTTAATAAAAAAAGGGCGGAAATCTCCGCCCCGAATTGCAATATTCTGTTTTAATATGTCATTTTGTCCATGTACATCATGTATTTGCTTACCATCAGTGTGATCTTGAAGATGATGGCATCGTCGAAGTTTCTCAGATCCAGACCTGTCATCTTCTGCAGCTTATCCAGTCTGTAAACCAGTGTGTTTCTGTGAATATACAGCTGACGGCTGGTTTCGGAAACGTTCAGGTTGTTTTCAAAGAATTTGTTTACGGTTGCCAGTGTTTCATCATCGAAATCATCCATGGTCAGGCCATGCAGCACTTCTTTGATAAACATACGGCACAGAGGCAGAGGCAGCTGATAGATCAGGCGGCCGATCCCCAGTTTTTCGTAGTTTACGATGAATTTTTCTGTTTCGAAGATCTTGCCCACTTCCAGAGCCATTTTTGCTTCTTTATAGGAACGGGAAACATCTTTCAGATCGCTGACGATAGTACCGCTGGAGATATAAACATTGCTGTTTGTTTCCGCATTCAGTGTTTCTTCGATGGTTTTTGCGATGCGGTCGATTTCATCAGCAGTTTCTCTTTCCTTCAGTTCTTTCACCAGAATGATGCTGTGTTCATCCACTGCGGTGACAAAATCCTTTGTTTTTGCAGGGAAAATGCTGCGTACGATTTCTACCACGTTCATTTCCTTATCGATATGGGTTTCGATCAGATAAACGATACGATGTACATTATTTTCAATGTGCAGTTTTTTCGCACGGCTATAGATATCCACCAGCAGCAGGTTATCCAGCAGCAGGTTTTTGATAAAGTTATCCTTGTCATATCTTTCTTTATATGCAACCAGCAGACTCTGGATTTGGAATGCAGCAATCTTACCAATCTGATAACCGCTTTCATCTTCCCCTTTTACCTGGATCACATATTCGGGAACGCCGTTGTCATAGATCTTGAAATACTGGTACCCAAGGATCAGCTGGCTTTCCGCAGGAGAGTTGATAAAGTTTTCAACGGCATCGATTTGACGGCCAATCATATTTTCTTCTGTGGTAGCAATGACTTTTCCTTCTTTTTCAACTACGCTCAATTCTTTTCTTGTGATGCTTTTCAGCCCATCGATGGTACTCTGCAAAATCTGGTTGGAAATCATATTATCACCTCAAAATTATACTGTTTCTGCTTTCCAATTACCTGTTCTTTTTTGTAATTTTTCACTGTATAAATTGCATAAAGCTTACCCTTTGATAAACTATCAAATTTACCTAAACCCATTTTATAACAAAATGACAAAAAAAGAAAGAGGAAATTTTAAAAAAACAGTAAAAATCTCTTTACAGCTTATTTTTACATAAAAATAGGGTCTGTTTTTTATTGAAACTGACCCTTGATTTCCTGAAATTAGTAAAAAAAACACCCTTTATCTTCAAAAAACAGACTGGCATTTTTACTTGTCTGCAAAGCCTTTCCCCAAAACTTCCCGTATGTCCGTCACCAGAAAAAAGGCGTTCTTGTCGATATTCATAATAATACTTTTCACAGAATGAACTTCTTTTTGAGAAAAAACACAAAAGAGCACTTCCCGCCCCTGACCGGTGTACTTCCCCGTAGCCGGAAAAGCCGTCACCCCTCTGCCCAATTCTGTCAAAAGTGCATCGGCAATTTCTTCGTTTTTTTCCGAAATGACCCACGCAGCTCTGGCATAACTCGGCCCTTCCACCACCCATCCAATAAACTGATCGGTGATAAACACCGCCAATATGGCATACAACCCCATTTCCACACCGAAAAACACCATCCCTGCCAAAATGACGACCGCATCTAAAATAAAAATAAAACGAGGCACAGAAACAGAACGAAATTTCAAATGCAGCAATGTTGCCGCCAACTCCACGCCTCCCGTTGTGGAATCTACCGAAAGCACCAGCCCCAAGCCTATCCCCAGAGCCGTACCGCCAAAGACCGCCGCCAAGAGCGGGTCACGGCTATATAGCGGAAATAATTCCTCCACATACAGCATCAGGGAAAACAGCCCTGCCGCCAGCATACTGCGACTGACAAAGTCTTTCCCCTTCCGCTTCCACGCAATCAAAAAAAGAGGGAGGTTCCCCGCAAAATTGACAAACCAAAGGGGTATGTGGACGCCGAACCGTACCGATGTCCATGCATCCAGCATGATCCCGATACCGGTGATCCCGCCGGCCACCAGATCCGCATGCTCAAAAAACCCCTCTGCACCGATGGCCATCAAAGCCGTACCGGCAAGCAGGAAGAACCAGTCCCTCTTTTTTAAATTTAGCATAGTATCCCGTCCCTTTCAGGACGTTAATATTCCTCTTTCCGTTTAACGTCCTTTTGTTTTCAGGACTGTCAGCGCAAATTTCGGCAGACGCATCATACGTCTCCAGCGTGTGGGCTGTGTGATGAGTCTA
>CALFPN010000025.1 GCA_937919015.1 uncultured Clostridia bacterium | reverse complement strand
TGTGCAGGGCTTCCTGATTGCGAAGGATGGCTTTCATCAGAGAATCCAGGGCAGCCAGAATGGGGAAGATTACCCAGGTCAGGTGCCAAGCTCCGGTGGAGAAGCTGAGAATGAAGTATACCCCAAACCCCACGGCCCAGATCAGGCTGCTCATACTTTTGCTCAGTTCCGACTGGGGTGTTTTTTCTTCTTCCTCGTCATCTTCCCATTCTGCGGGGTCATATTCCCCGAAAGCAGCTGTCAGGAAGCTTTCCATATCGTTCAGCTGTTCCATCTGGTCGCTCATACCTTCCAGAACATCTTCCACCTTATTCAGGTATCTATTCATTTCAGGGGAAATGGGTTCCACTTCTTCCGCCGCTCCTTCAGAAACCAGTTCTTCCGTTGCCGCTTCTGCCACTTCTGCCGCTTCTTCGGAAACACCGTTCATTTCCATGAAGGCTGCGACTTCTTCGTCATCCAGTTCATCCAGATCGAAATCATCCCAGTCTTCCGCTGTATCACGATTTCTTTTTTCTTTCAGCTTTTCATAATAGGTTGCCATATCTTCCTTCAGTTCGCCGGCTTTTTCCGCCATACGGAAGGCTGCACTGCGTACCGCAGGCTGCAGATCATCGGCTTTTTCCACCATTTTTTCTTTCATGCGGAAAGCGGCACTGCTTACTTTAGGCTGCAGGTCTTCTGTTTTTTCCGCCATCTTATCTGCTGCGGATTTTACCGCAGGGTTTTCTTTTACTCTTTCCGCCACTGCTGTCAGGGCTGCACCGGCTTTTCCCAGGGCACCGCCTACTGCTTTTTTGATGCCGTCTTTTTCCAGACCCATGCCGCTGTTCAGTGTGAGCAGCAGTCTTTCCGCTTCATCCACAGTGATGATGCCTTTTTCCAGCATGTTCAGAATCGCCATTCTTTCTTCTTTCATGGTTTTTGCCTCCTTCGGTTTCTTTTCATATTCTATGCGAAGTACATATTCGTCGGGTCTGTCCGCTTTTTTGCCGAAATGGTACAGGATGCTTTCCACGATACGGCGGCTGGCCTGACCGTCCCCAAAGGGATTCTTCGCCTGCGCCATTGTTTCGTAGGCTTCTTGATCCTCCAGCAGCTCTTTCGCCATACTGTAGATCACTTCTTCGTCGGTGCCTGCCAGTTTCAGGGTACCTGCTTCCACCCCTTCGGGGCGTTCTGTTACATTTCTGAGCACCAGCACAGGCTTGCCCATGGAAGGCACTTCTTCCTGCAGGCCGCCGCTGTCTGTCATCACAAAGAAGGAGCGACACATCAGGTTATGCATATCCTTCAGATCCAGAGGGTCTGTCAGGTGGATGCGGTCATTGCCGCCGAGAATTTCGTGGACGGGTTCCACAACGGCAGGGTTTTTATGCACCGCATAAACCACTTCCACATCGGGATATTCTTCCACCAATCGTTTCACGGCATGGCAGATATTGCGAAGGGGTTCGCCCAGATTTTCACGTCTGTGGGCTGTCATGGCAATGACACGTTTATTCTTGAAGTCGATTTTGTTCAGTTCATCCACAGTGAAAGTATAGTCCTCTTCGATGGTGTGTGCCAATGCGTCAATAACCGTATTGCCGGTAATGAAAATACCTTCCTCACCGATATTTTCCTTTAACAGGTGTTCCTTCGCCAGAGGAGTGGGTGCAAAATGCAGGTCAGTTAAAGCCCCTGTCAGTCTGCGGTTCATTTCTTCGGGGAAGGGCTGATATTTGTCGTAGGTACGCAGGCCCGCTTCCACATGGCCTACCTTTACCTGATTATAGTATGCCGCCAATGCGCCGGCAAATGTGGTGGAGGTATCGCCGTGTACCAGAACGATATCGGGTTTTTCCTTGCCCATCACTTCTTCCAGACCGGTCAGGGCACGTGTTGTGATGCCTGCCAGAGTCTGTCTGGACTGCATGATATTCAGGTCATACTGGGGGTGCAGGTCAAAAATTTCCAGAACCTGATCCAGCATTTCTCTATGCTGCGCGGTTACGCAGACGATGCTTTCGATTTCGGGTGTTTTTTCCAGTTCCTTTACCAGAGGGGCCATTTTAATGGCTTCCGGACGTGTCCCAAAGACACTCATTACTTTTATTTTATCCATATCTATTCTCCTTTTCTT
>CALFPN010000024.1 GCA_937919015.1 uncultured Clostridia bacterium | reverse complement strand
CAGGTTCTCTTTCACTCCCCTCCCGGGGTCCTTTTCACCTTTCCTTCACAGTACTGCTTCACTATCGGTCACTAGGGAGTATTTAGGCTTGGGGGGTGGTCCCCCCGGCTTCCCACAAGGTTTCTCGTGTCTCGTGGTACTCTGGATCCTGCTCGCCGCTTCTCGATTTCGCCTACAGGACTTTCACCCTCTTTGGTTGGCTTTCCCAAAACCATTCGGCTATCGATCTGCGATGCTAAATGCAGTCCGCAACCCCGAAGAACCAGGTCCTTCGGTTTGGCCTCTTTCCCGTTCGCTCGCCGCTACTAAGGAAATCGAGTTTTCTTTCTCCTCCTACTGCTACTTAGATGTTTCAGTTCACAGCGTTCCCTTCCGTACACTATGGATTCATGCACGGATACTTGAGGTTTGCTCAAGTAGGTTTCCCCATTCAGAAATCTCCGGATCAATGGCTGTTTGCGCCTCCCCGAAGCTTATCGCAGCTTACCACGTCTTTCATCGGCTCCTAGTGCCAAGGCATTCACCTTATGCTCTTTCTTGCTTGACCAGTTTAATAGCTTTTATAACCCTTCAGATGCAACCTCCAAAATGCTTCGCATTTCGTCGGTGAGCGTATCCGCCAAATAAATTTGCTCTGATACAGAGTTGTAAATGCAAGCATTTCCAATCTGTCTTTCGCAAATTTGCTTGCCTCTGAACGGTTACATTCTCTGGAATGTTTCGTTGTAGCGATACAACGGTTTGTAACTTTCGTTACGTTATTTCTTTTGAAAATAGTTTCTTTTATTTCTCGATTGACTCTATTTTTGCTTTACTTGTATTCAGTTTTCAAGGTGCAATGTTTTAGCGGTCTTTTTCGCGACCGCTTAGATATATTATCACGAGGGCAATACATTGTCAACAACTTTTTTTGTTTTTTTCAAAATTCTTTTACAAACGAAAAAAAGCCTGCTTTCTCAGGCTCTTTATGTAAAAATCGTCAGAATTAACTGCTGTAAAATATTATTTTCATATAAAATATTGGCAACATAAGTCTTCTCCATCGCAGAGAAAAGCCCCTCCAAATTCGCACGACACTGGAAGAAGGTCAACACCGCAAAGCCCAGCCACACAAAAAATACCCCTTTAATGCCGCCAATCAAAAAACCCATAAAATGATTAAAGAAGCTCAATACCGGCAGCTTACTGAACAGATGCAACGCATGCAGCACAACGGTCACCACAATATAAATAAGAAGAAATGCCAAAACAACACTCAAGATATTCAGGCAGACATTCGCCAGAAATCCCGCAATATATTCTTTCAGACTATCCACATCCAAAAGCTGATAAATTACAGGATTATTGTTTTCCAGCAATGCTTCTTTCAGAAAATCAGGCAACGGCATTGCTTCAATGATCTCCGTCTGGGTCTGCATGGCCCCTTCTTGCATCACTGCATCCAGCCCCATAGTGTCCCGGATAGAGCCGGACAAAGAATCAAACAGAGGGGTTTCCCTCAAAAATTTTCCCACATAAGGACTTGCGATGTTCGCCCCTGCCAAGGCTGCGAGCATCGGTAAAAACCCAAACGCCGCACGAAGAAATCCCTTCTGCCATGCTGCCACGGCACACCCCAAAATCACCGCCAGCACAATCCCATCCAAAATCAAATACATCTTTCTTTCCCTCCCTTGCTTCTATCATAATATAAGAAGGGCGGATCTCATTTCCGCCCTTTTTTATTTATCCTTCGTTTTCTTCCGGTGCGCCTTCTGCCGCTTCATCTGCTTCAGAAGGTTTTGCAGACATTTCTTTTTTATCCTCATTTTTGTCAACAGCCTTTTGCTTGTCAGCATCATCCGCCTTTCCCTGTTTCAAAGGCTGTGCATCGGTTTTGCCTACAACGGCCTCCGTATGCTGTCCTTTGGACATGTCAAGGATCGAAACCTGTTCCTTTCCTACCGTCATAACAATATTCAATTTTTCCATAGGAAGCAGGTCTGCCAGATCAGCCGTAGCAACATACTGCCAACTTGCATTGCCGCCATGACTCACACCCGCATATTTGCGGTCATTACCAACCACAACACCTTTTTCTCCGGACTGCAGATAAGTTATGCTTTCCCCCGTTTCATAGGAAGCTTTTTCTTTCCCCTCGGTATCCAGCCAGCAGATCGTACCTTTTTTTCTGCCGTCCTTATGGGCTATGCTGTCACCCAGTGCCAAAACAATATATTTCTTGTTTCCAAGAGCCACTTGATCAATGGTATTTTCCAGAGGATAACTCCATTTTTCATCCCCGCTGCCATTGATGCCATAGATATTTTGATCTGTGATCACCACCAACGTACCATCCTCACGATAGCTGATCACAGGAATAATCTCATCTGTTTTTTCCACACCGGCAAACATACTGTCTGTATGCTCTTCGCTTTCTTCCGCATCAATATAAAACAGCACCACACGCCCAATGGGAGAAATATCCGTCGTATCCAGATAGCTGACCGCAAAAGCCCTGCTATCATCGGAAACATCGGAACAAAGGGGATAGATCCCATTGCTCTCTTCCACGCGTTCTTTTAGAAGCGTGCCTTTGGTGTTATAAATACGAACCCGATAAGCATCCCCACTTTTTGTGATCAGAGAAAGGTATCCGTTCTCATTCAGGGCAAACTGTACAGGGGAACCTTCCGCCTGCAGGTCATACAGCATACCGTCTCTGTTATAAACCCGCACCGTCTTGCCGCCCATATCACCGACGGCTACATAATCCCCCTCCTGCACCATCACAGGAGAAGTCATATTGAAGGTATCGCTCCACTTCTGGTCGCCCATCGCCAGAAAATATTTTACGCCGTCTTTGGTGCAAAGCATAAATTCTTTTCCAAAAACCGCCATAGTCGCTTTACTGCTGACATCTACCTCCATACTTTCCACAATCCCGTCGGATTCCGCCTTGGAAGGTGCTGTCTGTCCACTGCCTGCAAACAGTTTTTTGAACATCCCATCGCCATGGAAGGTATCAATATAGATACCGCCGGCAAATAAACAAACCACCGCCAGCACGCAGACGATGGCTGTCAGGGTTTTATTGCTGATTGTTCCAGTGGGTATCTCCATCCCGGACTTTCTTCTTCCGGTCTTCTTTTTTCCCATTTTATGCCTCCATTATTCCTCGATGTTTCTATGCATCAGGAACATTGCTCTTTCGTAATCTTCTTTTTTTACATAAATCAAGTATTCTGTCTGATGTTCAGGGATTGGGGAAGCTTCACCTGTCATTCTGCCGCCCACAAAAACATCCGCACGGTCAGAAACACGCACCTCATAAGAAATATCAAACTTCCAAAGAATATCACGCACCTCTGCCTGTTTTTTCATATCAAAAGTACAAAGCAGTTCTTTTCTGTTAAATACTGTGATCATAACAAGCCCTCCCGAAAATATAACACCCCATAATCCTCTTATAAATATCATACTACATAACAGAGACATTTGTAAATCGGCTCTTTTCCTTTTTCCAAAAAATAAACCGCCAAAAGGAGCCCCTTTCAGCGGTTATATTCTTTCTGTTACAGCATTTGCCCCGGCCGCTTCCGCAGACAGGAGCTCTGATGCACAGGTTTATTCTTTTCTCAGTTTTTCATACAGCTCAATATATTTATCCGCAGAACTTTCCCAGGAATAATCGCTGTTCATGGCATTTTTCACCACATGTGCCCATTCTTCCTTGCCCATATGGTATGTTTTCAGAGCTTCATCGATGGCCCACATCAACCCCCAGCCATCATAAGTTTCAAACAGGAAGCCATTGCCCTCTTTTGTTTCGGGGTCGTAATGCTGGATGGTATCAGCCAGGCCGCCGGTTTTTCTGACGATAGGCACAGTACCGAAACGCAGACTGAACATCTGGCCCAGACCGCAGGGTTCAAATTTGGAAGGCATCAGGAACATATCGGAAGATGCATAGATCTGCTGTGCCAAGGATTCGTCAAAGAAAATATTTGCGGAAACTCTGCCGGGATAGCTTGCTTCCATGGCGCGGAACAGATATTCATAGCTCGCTTCCCCTGTGCCCAGCAGTACAAACTGCACATCTCTGCGCATCATTTCATCCAGAACATAGGAGAAGATATCGATCCCCTTCTGATCTGCCAGACGGGTAATCATACCGATCACAGGAACATCTCTCTGCTCCAGACCAAGTCTTTCCTGCAGGGCGCGTTTATTTTCCGCTTTGCCCTCGGGATGCTCTGCGTCAAAGTGTTTTACGATATGTTTATCCGTGGCAGGATTGTTCGCCACATAGTCGATCCCATTGATGATACCGCACAGACGGTCAGCTCTGCTTCTGAGGATCCCTTCCATACCGTAACCGTATTCCGGCGTCTGGATCTCATTTGCATAGGTTTCACTCACTGTGCTGATGTAGTCCGCATACACCAGACCCATTTTCATAAAGCATACAGAATCATAAAATTCCGCATTGCTCCATGTCCATCCGGGCAGACCCATCATATCCAGTGTAGAGGGCGCAAATCTGCCCTGATACTGCAGGTTATGGATGGTAAACAGTGTTTTGATCTTGGAATAGGGCATCATATATCTGTAGATTTCTTTCAGATACATACACACAGGGCCCGTCTGCCAGTCATTGCAGTGAATAATATCAGGATAAAAATCCAGCATTGCCAGCATATCCAGTGCCGCTTTGGAGAAGAAGGCAAAACGTTCATCGTCATCATTGTAACCATACAGACCGCCGCGACCAAAATAATAATCGTTTTCAATAAAATATACAGGCACGTCGCCTTTTTTCACCAGAACCTTGGCAGGCTGTTTGCGCCACTGCAGATGTACATCGAATTCTCCCACAAATTCCACGCCATACATCGTTTCATTTTTGATTGCTCTATGTCGAGGGATTACCACGCGAACATCTACGCCTTTTGCACGCAGTGCCTTAGGTAAGGAACCAACAACATCGCCTAAGCCGCCACTTTTAATGAAGGGAGCAGATTCGCCCGCAACAATAAGTACTTTCAAAGCTTTATCCATATTTTATCACCTCATATTTATCATACTATGTAAATTAGGCGTCAGCAAGCAAAATCCTTCCTACCAAGAGGAAAAATTTTCATTTTTTTGAAAAAAAACATCATTTTTTGTTCCATCTTTATCTCTGTTTTAAAAAATGATATACTGGAAAATATAACTTTACCAAAAACGATTCCCATTTTGAGGAATCGTTCATAAATAAACAGAAAAGAGGTATGAACCATGCATCATTCCATTCCCGAAAGAAAAGATACCGATCCCCGTTTCCGCTGGCAGATTGAGGATTATTTCAAAACAGACACACAGTGGGAAGACGCCTGCGCCGCCATTGAAGCAGGCATCCCCGAAATGACAGCCTTTTCCGGCAAACTGGCAGACTCCGCAGAAACGCTGCTTTCCTGTCTGAAAAAAAACGAAGCCCTCTCCCTGAAACTGGATCATGTTTACACCTATGCAAATATGCGTATGCACGAAGACAGCGCAAATGCCTTCTATCAGGGCATGGCATCCCGCGCAGAAATGCTGCTGATCCGTTATTCCGCAGCCATTTCCTTCCTGACACCGGAAATTATCGCCATTCCCAAGGAAAAACTTACAGATTTCAGAAAGGAAAAATCCGCAGATTTCGCCATTTACGACCACTTTTTCCACACACTACTGCGCCAGAAAGCCCACACCCTGACCCCTGCGGAAGAAAATCTGCTGGCAAAGGCTGCAGAACTGGGCGGTGCTCCCCAGCAAATTTTCACTATGCTGAACGATGCGGATATTTCCTTTCCTTCCATCAAGACTTCCGAAGGGGAAGAACTGGAACTGACCAAGGGAAGATATATCACATTTCTGGAAAGCTCTGACCGCAGTGTGCGCGAGCAGGCCTTCAAAAACCTGTATTCCGTATATCTGAGCCAGAAAAACACCATTGCAGCAACCTATTCCTCCTCCGTAAAAAGCGATGTTTTCTTTGCAGAAGCCAGAAAATACGGCTCTGCCATGGAAATGGCTCTCTCCGATGATAATATCCCTCTGTCCGTGTATGACAATCTGATCGAAACAGTCAACAAAAACCTGCCTCTGCTGCACCGCTATGTTTCCCTCCGCAAAAAAGAACTGGGCGTAGATGAACTGCATATGTATGACCTGTATGTTCCTCTGGTGCCCGATGCCGATGTGAAGATTCCATACGCAGAAGCGAAAGAGACGGTAAAAGGAGCACTGAAAGTCATGGGTGCAGAATACAGCGCAGCATTGGAACACGGTCTGGAAAGCGGCTGGATTGATGTATATGAAAACAAAGGCAAACGGGGCGGCGCGTATTCCTGGGGCAGCTATGGTGTGCATCCCTTCGTGCTGCTGAACCACAACGACACCATCAATTCCATGTTCACCCTGGCCCACGAAATGGGTCATGCCCTCCACAGCTTCTTCACATGGAAGAAACAGCCTTACCTGTATGCTGACCACAAAATTTTCGTAGCAGAAGTGGCATCCACCTGCAACGAAGCCCTCTTGATGGAACATCTTCTGAAAACCACTGATGATAAAGTAATGCGGAAATATCTCATCAATTATTTCTTAGAGCAGTTCCGCGGTACTCTGTTCCGCCAGACCATGTTTGCGGAATTTGAAATGATCACCCACAGCATGGCAGAAAAAGGCGAACCTCTCACATGGGAAGGCATGAACAAAATCTATCGCGACCTGAACCTCAAATATTTCGGCGAAGACATTGTCATTGATCCAGAAATCGATATCGAATGGGCGCGCATCCCTCATTTCTACAATGCCTTCTATGTATATCAGTATGCAACAGGCTACAGCGCGGCCATTGCCCTTTCCAGAAAAATCCTGAACGAAGGCCAGCCTGCCATTGATGCCTATTTGGACTTCCTTTCCAAAGGGGACAGCGAATATTCCATCGACCTTTTGAAAGGGGCCGGCGTGGATATGTCCGCAGCAGAACCCATCGAAAACGCCATGCAGCTTTTTAAAGAACTGCTGGATGAATTCGAAGCATTATAAAAACTAAAAAGGCGAGACCATTTTGGTCTCGCTTTTTTTATGCGGATAACAGGACTCGAACCTGCACGGTCGCCCGCTGGAACCTAAATCCAGT
>CALFPN010000023.1 GCA_937919015.1 uncultured Clostridia bacterium | reverse complement strand
CTGAGTTCCCAGTTATGATAGGTGTGTTACAAGCTTTTAATAACAAGACAACTTACAGTGGTAATTATGAAGGAACTGCTGTTGGTGAGTCAGTGCAAGGATATACAAACTTGGCTGAACCTTTAGACAACACCACTGATACAGAAAAATGGGTGAATGAACACAGAATTTCATCTAGTGGTGTTTCGTCACAAACAGGAAAAACAGTGTGCAACAAAATACCATGCACTAAGGGTGATGTTATTAGGGTGAAGGGTGTAGAATTTGTTTCAAGTGATGATAGAGTAGCTCTCACTAATGCAAATGGAGCCTACTTTTGTATTCAGTACGTATCAGGATTATCAACATCAGTTGATTATGACTACGAATATGTTGATGGCGTGCACAAATTCACTGTATTAAATGAAGGTGCGACATCTTTTAGATGTTCATTCGACACACCAGCTGATCCATCAAGCATTATTATTACAAAAAATGAGGAAATATTAGAAAACGCAGTTGTAACATATGGATATGACCATGTAGAAGTTACATGCGATTTCACAAATGCAAAAGGTAATTTAATTGCATATCATGGCGGGCACATTCACAAAGACACATACTCTTTTACTTGTTATCAAGGTGGAGCAATACAGTTTCCAATAATAACAACAAGATGCGATTCGAAACAGGAAAATGACGAAACTTTAAAAGCGGAACGTATAGAGGGTACAGTTACAGAACAATCATTCGATGTGTTCACTGTCACACCTAATAAGATTTTTGCAACGAAAATCGGTGCAGGTAGTGACAGAGAAATTACATACTGATCTAAACAAAATGTTTTATCCCTCACAGAAATGTGAGGGATTTTTCATAGAAAGGAGAAGCTATGGAAGGAAACGTAGAGAACAACTATGCAATCCCTAACCTAAAAGGGAAAGTGGTTGCTGTGCCTTTGGTAGATGAAACACTGACAAAGCAAGGTTATGCTGCCGATGCCAAAAAGGTAGGCGAAGAACTTGAAAAAAGGGTGTCTACGGAAGATGTACAAGACAATTTAACATCAGAATCTGCCACAAAGCCTTTGTCAGCTAGACAAGGAAAAGCACTTGCAGAACAGCTTAAGCAGATTAATCTTAGTCAAGCTAGCACTGTAGGATATGACAACACAACGAGCGGCTTAAATGCTACCAATATGCAGAGTGCGATTGATGAGGTAGTTGCAAATCAGAATGACAATAAAAATGACTTAGATGCACTTGCAGAGACAGTAGAGAAATTCGACGAAGATTACATCCCTAAAAATGGTGGTGGAACAATCACAGGTGATATTGCTGTGAAACATGCTGACAATGGTTACGGAAAGTTAAACAAGAATCATTCTACCGATGCCGACTACGGAACACAGGTTGTTGATGCTACAAAGGATGGCAAAACAGCACAGTTAAGCATCAGTGCAGCACTTAATCTTATGACCTTCACAGATTCAGAAGGAAACATCAGAGACATTCATCACGAAGGAACAAAACCTTTCGTGGAATACACTGGAAACGGAAGTGCAACTGCGAGAACGATTCAGACAAAAGGTATCGGAAGATTAGCAGTGGTGTATTGTTCAACCAATATGGCATTGGTTACTCCAAAAGGTGCAATCGTGGTTACATTAAGCACTGGTGCATTCTCATGGATTGATGGAGCGAAAGCAAGTTTCTTAAACGGAAATTTAGTGCTGAATACATCGAATGCAGCATTTAATACTTCCAACGAAACATATTACTGCCAAGTAATTTAAAAGGGGGTATGAGTATGAAACTTTCTGAAATGAAAAGAAAGGTTTTAGCCCTTATCGAAGAATTGAATCCCGACAGTGAATATCTGACGGATGACCCCGATATCGCAACAAAGATGGAAGATGTTATCACCATGGTTATGTTCGAATTGTCGAGATTCAAGAAGATTCCCGACTATGTTGAAATGGAAGTAAACCAAGGTGATCTGATTAGATTTGAGGATATCACAGACGAAACAGACTATGAGGTATACCAAATTGCTGTCATTCGTGGTGTTCCTTATGACATGAAAGCACAAGGCACAGTGATTAAATTCTTGGAGAGTGGCACTGCCGAGATTGAGTATTTCAGATATCCGTCTAGAATCACTGACAAGAATCGTGCGAAGTATGAGTTTGAGCTGTCGCAAGATGTACAGGAAATCATGCCTTTTGGTGTCGCAGGTGATTTGTTAAAGAGTGACATTTCATCTGACTATGGAAGAATCTATTCTGAAAGATATGAGTCCATGAAGAATATGTTAGACCCAAGATACGGAACAGGTGCAGTCTACATAGAGGGGGGCTTTAGTGTATGATGCCTAGCAACAATTTGATTCCAAGAATCTATTCAAGCTTTAGAGGGGTTGATTTTCGAGGTGAGGAAATCAACCTCGTCAGAAGCCCCGATGCACTGAATGTGTGGAAGGACTATAAGGAAATTGACAGCATCCGTACAAGACCAAGCCTTAATGTGTTCAATGATGCCAATGAAACTATTTATGGTATTTATTTCTATGAAGTCAAAGGTAGAAAAATGATGTTCATTCATTGTGGTACAAACTTGTACAAGTATGAGAATGGAGAATATGTTCATTTTTCAAGTGCTGTGACACCTGCTAAAAGTAATGCATTCATTTATAACAATGTGTGGTATTTCAAGGACAACAAAAGATATATGCACTACGATGGTGAATCGGGTTCTTTCCTTGATGTATTCAAAAAAGCTTTTATTCCGACCACTACGATTGCACGAAAACCTTCTGGTGGTGGCACTCCATACCAAGATGTAAATATGCTTACCGGAAAGAGAAAAAATACATTCCTTGCAGACGGAGAAAGCAAAGATTATTTCTTGGATGCACAGAATATTGATGAAGATTTCAGACCTGTAGTTACAGTAAATGAAGAAAAAATGAATGGTTCGAATGATTTCACTGTAGATTATGCTCTCGGAAAAATTACATTTGCAAAAGCACCATCGAAACCACTCACAGACGGACAAGACAATGTTGTTATTGAGTTTAAAAAGGACATCGAAGGATATAAAGAAAGAATCTTAAATTGCACTCTGTTAGAAGTATTTGACAACAGGGTGTTTTTTAGTGGAAATCCTGACTTTCCAAACGTTATTTGGCATTGCAGCTTAGATGACCCGACATATTTTAGTGACCTTGATTACTACAATGAAGGACTCGACAATGCAATGGTAAGAGGACTTGTGGCAGGAAACAACGCACTTTGGGTGTTTAAAGAATCAAGCCAAGCAAACACAACAGTCTTTTACCATACACCTACCATTGATGTGGAGTATGGGAAGATTTATCCAAGCACACACTCTAGTATTTCTTTGGGATGTGCAGGGAGAGCAATAAATTTCAATGATGACATTGTTTTCTTTAGCGAACGAGGTATGGAAGGTATCACAGAAGATATTACAAAAGAACAGATTCTCGGACACAGAAGCACAATGATAGATCGCAGACTGACAGCAGAGCCAAACTACAAGAATATGATTCTTGAAGAATGGGAAGGCTATTTGTTGGTGTTCATTGATAACAAAGTATACCTGGCTGACAGCCGGGGAATGTTCACCAATGAAACACACATGGAATATGAGTGGTTCTATTGGGAGTTAGAAAAGAATGTTACTTATACAAAGGTACATAATGGTGTTCTTTATATTGGAACAGAAGATGGTGTGATTTATACACTTAATGGTGTGGGAAATGTGGAAAGTTATTGGACTACTCCAAAAGACAAGTTTAAATATCCGCAGCACTTAAAGACAACCAACAAAAGAGGTTGCGTAGTAGAAGCAACAGGGGATATTTCCGTATCTGTAAAGACAGAGAAAACAGACTTTGAATTAATCGGAGAATACAAAAACGTCACTGACTACTTTGTAAGTCGAATCAAGAGAAAGAAATTCAAAGATATACAGATTAAATTTCACTCGCAAACTAGATTCAGCCTTGAAACTGCAACCTTAGAGTGTTTCGTAGGTGGATACTTGAAACGCTAACAGTAGAAAGGAGAAAACATGGCTTACAAAATTAATTACAATGATGACCGATTCAAGCAAGTAGAGTCTGACAAGAAAGAAGCATTAAGCGAACTTGAAAAAACCTATTCGGACATGATAAACAATTCCGATAAGTATTACCAAGCGCAGATTGATGCTTCAAAACAATGGGCTGATACTCAGTCAAAGAATCAGCAAGCGCAGACAGATTTTGCTATTGAAAAGGTAGAACAGCAGAAAGCACAGGCAGAAAAAGACTATCTTAAGGAACAGTCGGGGGCTTATGCAGACTGGCAGAAAGAAAGCAACCGCTATGGTGTAAATGCGGAGCAGATGGCAACAGACGGACTTCAACATAGTGGCTATGCAGAATCATCACAAGTGAGTATGTATAACACTTATCAGAATCGTGTTGCAACAGCTAGAGAAGCTTATCAGAAAGCCATTCTAAACTATGACAATGCAATGAAAGAAGCAATTCTGCAAAACAATATACAGCTTGCCGAAATTGCTTTCCAAGCACTGCAAAAAGAATTAGAACTTGGTCTGCAAGGATTCCAATATAAGAATCAGTTACTTCTTGATAAATTGTCGCAGAAAAACACAACAGAGGACAGATACTACAACCGTTATCAAGATGTGCTTAATCAGATCAATCATGAAAATGCTCTCCAAGAAGAACTCAGACAGTTCAATGCTTCTCATGCGCTGCAAAAAGAACAGTTGAAACAGCAGAAGGAAATAGCAGATGCACAGCTTGCAGAGGAAAAAAGACAGTTTAATGCTCAGATGGCTATTACAACTGCGAAAATGTCAGCTAGTACAACTGGTTCTTCACGTTCAAGCGGTGGCTCTAGAAGCAGTTCAAGTAGAAAAACAAGTGGTTCTGGTAGCACCACAAGCAAGAAAACAGGCTCTAATGCTTTAAACACTGAATACTACAGCGGAGCATACAACAGTGATGGTAAAAAGTACGGAACGTTCACAAATGGTTATCAGCCAAAAGGCATTAACGGATATGGAAAGGTTTCTAAAACAGGAGAAACAATCGAAGTAAGCACACAAACACTGTCGGGCAAAAAGCAGATTCTTGTACAGAATGTATGGAAAACACCTGACGGAAGTAAGTGGTATTGGGAAGGCAGAGAAAACAGATACATACGCATTTCATTGGGAAAAGGAAGCTCTGCACAGCCTAAAGCAGCATTGAAGTAGGGGGGATATTATGGCAGATTATCAAGTAAGTTTTGATGGGAAAATCACTAAGAAGAAAAAGAAAAAATCCCCTGCTTTCAAGGCGGGTCCCGATGGCAAAATCATTAAGGCAACTGCATTTCCAGATGATATTGCACCAGTAAAGACAGAAAAGAAAACTACAGTTGCAGCTAATAAGAACGAAGAAAGAACATGGTTCAAAAAAGCCGAAGGAACTGTTGGTCAGAAAATCCTAGGTTCGGGAACTGATTTATTAGAAAACATCGGGACTGGTATTCTCCGAATTGGTGAATCAACTGTTGATGCCCTTGCATCTCTTTCTCCTGCTGTGTCTAATGTGCAGAAAATCAATGGTGGACAGATGCTTACTGCTGATGATTGGAAAGAGCATGACAAGCAGAAAAAACAGATGGAAAAATTCATCAAGAAAGATCTGTATGATGAAGAAGCAGTTGCAAGGAAGATTATCACAGCACCTATCGAGAAGAGAACAGGCATTGATGCAGAGTCAATGTCTGTTTTTGGTGAGAAATCAGATTCCCTTGCACAGTCAGCAGGACAGTTAGGAGCAACAATGCTGTTGAATGCCACAGGTGTTATGCCTTGGTGGGCTACAACTGGCTTAACTTCCTTTGGTGGAGAGGTTGAAAGTGCATTGAATCAAGGTGCTACCATGGGAGAAGCGCAATTCAGTGGTCTTGTGTCGGCAGGTGCGGAAATCCTCACTGAAAAGATTTCTGGTGGTATTAAGTTTGGTGGAAAAACACTTGATGATGTGGCAACAAAAGAACTGTCAAGAATCATCACAAACAAGACATTGCGAACACTTTCAAAAGTCGGAATGGATGTTGCCGGAGAAGGTGGAGAAGAAATTCTTTCTGGTTACTTAGGAGCGATCGGAAAAAAACTCACCTACATGGATGACAAAAAGCTGAAAGAAATCTTCTCAAAAGAAGAAGCAATGGAATCATTCATTGGCGGTGCTATCCTTGGCGGTGTTTCCAGTGGTGCAAAATCTGTTGTTGAAACTGCAAAAGGAAATGACTATGCATCTGAATTGTCCAACAATGAAAAGTCTGTTGTAGACAGGGTGTATAAAGATGCTGTCGCAGAGATGGAGTCGGACGGAAAGAAACTCTCTCAGAAAGAGAAAAGAAAACTCTACGATGAAACTCTTAAAAAACTCGAAAGAGGATACATCGACACTGACACAATTGAAAGTGTTTTAGGTGGAGAAACCTATAACAAATTAAAGTCATTTACTGATGACGAAGCCAAACTTCAAGAAGAGTACGATTCCATGAAAGAAGAATATGACACTCTTAACAAAATGAAGATTGGTGAAATGACAGGTGAACAGACCGACAGAAAAGCAGAACTTAAAAATCAGTTAGAGGAACTTAAAGAGAAACTTAAAAATTCCTCAGAATCTCAAATGAAAACTGAAATCAGAAGTCAATTAGACAGTGAAATGTTAAAAATCGTTGAAGGAACTAAACTCTCTGAAAGCTACAATGAAAGAGCGAGAAGAGGACAGGAACTGGATGTTGATGTGGAGTCTTACAAGAATGAGAGCGCAAAACAGACCGCACAGAATTTCAAGGATTTTAGGGATTCCAAGGGATATGGTGTGAACAACACAAATGCAACACACGATTATCTTGATATGCTCAGAGGACAGAGGACATATTTTTAAATTTATGACAACTAAGCAACTGGAAGAAGCAGTTGCAAAAGGTGAATACAAGATTGAAGATGATGCATCAAAGGTAGAAGCATTTGTTGATGGCAAGGCAAAAGAGATCGTCATTAATATGGATGCTAATAAATCCTTATCTTCCCTTGTAGGGCATGAAATCACTCACACACTGGAATCTGACAAAACTTCCTACGATTCATTACAGAAAGCCTTATTTTCCCTTGCAGAAACAAGGGGAGAATATGCTAAGAGATGGGAAAGCATTCAGAGAAGATATAGTAATCTGACAGAAGAACAGCAGAAGCAGGAACTTACTTCCGACCTTGTTGGGGATTATGTGTTCGGTGATTCTGATTTTATTGCAAACTTATCTACAGAAAATCCTAATATCTTCAAAAAAATCTACAATGAAATCAAGTATTTGTGGAAGATGGCAACCGCAGGCAGCAAGGAACAAAGACAGCTTGAAACTGCGAAGAAGAAATTCGAGGATGCGTGGAGAAGCGCCAATAACACAAGCATTGATTCTGATGTGAAATTTTTCGTTAGTGAAAAAACAGAAAATGTATCTGATAGGCTATCAAACAGAGAATGGAATCAAGTAAAAAGTGCAGTTGCAGACTACACAAAACTCAATTATCACTATGAAAAATCTTCCAATGGTGATATAATAATACCTGTAAATAACAAGTTGGTTTATACGGATGCAAACTTTGATTCTCCCGGTATTAAAAAGGTAGTCGAGTTTGACACTGAATATGAAGATGAAATGGATATTGCAAGGGGGTGGATTTATGAAGCTGAAAAAAACAAATCCGAAATTAGTGATGCGTACGAAATTATCGAAAACATTGTTGGGAATGAATTTATCTTTGAGTACATCCAAAAAAGTAGCGAATCTGCTGAAAGGTATGACAGACGAACAAGCAGAGGAAAAAGCAAGTCAGATTCTTACCATTCTAGCTTCTTGCAAGAACGAATCAGACGTGCTAACGAAATTATCCATTCAGTAAATAACGAACAGACATCATCAGAAGATGGTGTCTTTTTTGATGCTCCGACAAAAAATGGAAATAACGAAAGCGGAAAAATCCAATATTCCTTTGCAGGCGAAAATGACAGAAAGAGATATCAGCCACGAAATAAGCATGAAAACTTAAGTAGGGATAACGTGGTATTTGCTGATAAAAATAACCGGTTTAGACTTGCCGATGACATTCCTACCAAGGAATACGGAAACCACATCTATTCAAAAGATGTAGCACTTGATGTTCCAATCAAGGAAAGTTTAATGGGGCAGGAAAAAGGTTTACCTGTTACGGAAGAAAGTTTACCTATCAGAAGTGACTATGCACCACTTACAGAAGATGAAGCGAATGTTCGTGATGACAGACAGATTGATTGGTTGCGTAATTTATCTCAGACAAGAGAAGAAATCGCACCACCGCAGGAATATATGTCTGCTGAACCTGATATTGCACCAGTGAAAGAGGAAGTGCAGACAGCACCATCGAAAAATGTAGAAGATGTACATATTCTTGGTGAAGATTTAACAAGAAAGAATGCGGAGAAAATCAGAACTATCAAGGCTGAAATTGAAGGTCATAAACTGACTAGAGATATCACAAAGAAAGAGTTTACTGAAAAACTTGCAAGAAAAGAATCAGAATACGAATCACTGAAAAATAAGGACACAAAAAAAGCAGTGAATCTTAGAAATCAAATTACAAGACTCGAAGCCAAAAAAGATTCCTTGTTAAGAGAACTGGATAATAAAATTGAACGTGCAAACAAACGAATCGAAGGTATTGAACAGGAAAGCAGATACGAAAAACGCAAGACCAAACAGAACGAGTATCGTGAATTGTTTGGCAGACTTATGGGTGATACATCTACTTGGGTAGATAAGAAGATGGGTATCAAATATCAAACTAATACATTGCGTAGAAACTTGCGTGATATCGTAAGAGATGCAAGTGGAAAACAGGACATTGCAAGAGCAGATGCGATCTACGATGAACTTCAAGGAAGTGTAAACAGAAATGAAGCATCGAAGAATCGAGAAGCAAATGCACTTAAAAATCCGTTTAAGGATATGAAGATTAACAATGTCGAATCTACTTACATTCAGATGCTTGGTGAATTAAGACACAATCCGGATTCGAAACTCACCAAAGAGGTTGTAGATGGTTACTACAATAAGCACAAGGGAAAAATTGATACTCAAAAAGTAGACAGAGCAATTGAAGAAGCAAGAAAACTTTATGATTCTCTGTATGACAGAGTAAATGCTGCACTCAGCGAACATGGTTTCAAAGAAATAGGATATAGAAAGGGTTATTTCCCACACTTCAATGATCCGAAGCAGAACTGGTTGGCAAAACTTCTGAATTGGAAAGTAAACAATGATGAAATTCCGACAGACATTGCAGGAGTTACTGAAATGTTTGAGCCACAGAGAACATGGCAGTCATTTGATAAGCACAGAACAAGTGATATAACCGACTACAATTTCTTAAAAGGTTTAGACAACTATGTGAATGGTTCTTTGGATTGGATTTATCATATCGAAGATATCCAAAAACACAGAGCATTCGAAACTGAAATCAGATACAGACATAGTAGTGAAGCAGTACAGAAGAAAATTGACGAGTATCGCAACAATCCAATGTTAAGCAATGAAGAAGTGGAAACACTGATTCAGAGTGTGTTGAAAGAAGCCAAAAATCCATTAAATAACTTCGTTACAGACTTGCACACAAGGACGAATATCCTTGCAGGTAAAAAGAGTAGCAAAGATAGAAATATGGAAAGTGATTTCAACAGACACGCATATTCTGTTATGACAAATCTGACAAACAGAGTCACAGCAAACCAAGTAGTGGGAAGTATTTCATCTGCACTTACAAACTTTATCCCTATCACGCAGTCTTGGGGACAGGTTAATCCAACATCATCCCTTGTTGGAATGAAAAAGACTATTCAGTCTTACTTAAAAGATGATGGTGTTATTGCAGAATCAGACTTTTTGACAAACAGACTTGCACAGAATGAAGCATTGTACAAGGATGCATGGGATAAGATTGGTGATAAAGTCGGTGGATTAATGGAAATCGTGGATAACTTCACTTCACAGACAGTGTGGAGAAGTAAGTACCATGAAAACATTAAGAGCGGAATGTCAGAAGCACAGGCAATCAAAGATGCAGACCAATTTGCAGAAAACGTAATCGGTGGAAGAAGCAAAGGAAATCGGCGCAGAAATGATTGTGACCCATCATCCCATGCTGCTGTTCAAGAAAATCGAAAGCATTACCACAGAAAATGCACTGGGCAGACGGATTTATAATCTGATCGAAAACGGCATTGCGGCTTTTTCCGCTCATACCAATCTGGATATTGTGGGAGGGGGCACCAATGATGTGCTGGCGGAACTGGCAGGACTGGAAAATCTGGAGCTGCTGGAAGAAACATGGGCACAGACCTTCAAAAAAATTGTGGTATATGTGCCTGTGGGCCATGAAGATGCCGTAAGAAACGCTATGTGTGACGCAGGTGCAGGCCATATCGGTGCCTATTCCCATTGTACATTTGGTGCAGCAGGCAAGGGAACTTTTCTGCCTTTGGAAGGAACAAATCCCTTCCTTGGGGAACAGGGAAAACTGGAAGTTGCCGATGAAATCAGACTGGAAACCATCGTGCCTGCAGAAAAAGTGAATGGTGTGGTGAAAGCCATGATTGCTGCTCATCCCTATGAAGAAGCGGCTTATGATATTTATCCCATGGAACAGAAGGGGAAACCAGAAGGCATCGGCCGTATGGGGGAACTGCCCGAAGCGGTGCCTTTCAAGGAATTTGCGGCAATGCTGAAAGAAAAACTGGGATTGGATGCCATCCGTCTGGTGGGTGACCCTGAAAAAATGGTGAAAAAAGTGGGCCTTTGCACCGGTTCCGGTGTAAGTTTTGCTTCCCTTGCGGCCGCAAAAGGCTGCGATGCCTACCTGACCGGCGATATCAAATATCATGAAGCCCAGGAATCGGTGGAAAAAGGCATTGCTGTGGTGGATGTGACCCATTACGCCAGCGAAGTGCTGATTGTGCCTGTGCTGCAGAAGAAACTGACAGAAGCGGCCAAAGAAAACGGATGGGATATTGAAGTGGTTTGCTCCAAGGTGAATGGGCAAACATTTTGGAACATCTAGGGGATAAAGGTCAGGGACTTTCTGCTTGCAGAAAAGACCATGACTTTAAGACCCGCAAACCCATGAGAAAAAAAGCCGAAAGGTGATTTTCGAATGGGTTAAGGATTGCGAGAGTGCGGAGCACGGAACGATCCGTAGATGTTTGAGCGAATAGATAAAAAGGAGGCGCGCAGAGTGGAAAGAAACAAATGGAATGTCATGGGCAGAGAAATGCAGATCAGAGAAGGGATGACCTTCGGTGAACTGGCAAGGGAATTTCAGGGCGAATTTTCCTCTGCCATCCTGCTGGCGAAGCAGGGCAATGACTTGAAAGAACTGGATTATGAAATCAAGGAGGCTGATGATATCACCTTTCTTGATCTGACATATGAAGAAGGGATGCGGGTATATCACCGTGGGGTATCTTTTCTGCTGGTTAAGGCGGCAAGGGATATTCTGGGGGAACAGGCCCAGGTTGTCATTGAACATTCCCTCCGCGGGAATCTGTATTGTGAGATCAGAAACCCTGCGGTCATAATCAATGAAGCTCTTCTGCGGCAACTGGAAGAAAAAATGCAGGCATATGTGGCAGCAGACCTGCCCATCCGAAAAAAGATCTTCCGTAAGGACAGAGCCATCGAAGTGGTGAAAAAACAGGGGATGCAGGATAAGGCGGAGCTGTTCCGTTTTCGCCGTGCGTCTCATGTAAATATGTATGAACTGGAAGGTTTTTATGATTATTTTTACGGCTATATGCCCCCTTCTGCAGGCTGCCTGAAGCTGTTTGGTTTGGCTGCCCATCAGAAAGGTTTTCTGCTGCGTTTCCCTGACCCCGAAAACCCCGCAGAATTGCTGCCCTTGCAGATGCCTGAAAAAATCAGCAATGTTTTCATGGAACAGATGCGTTGGTGCCAGCTGATGGGCGTTTCCAATGTGGCGGAACTGAATAATACCATCGTACAGGGGAACTTTGGCGAGCTGATTCGTATCAACGAAGCCCTCCATGAAAAGAAAATCGCGGAAATTGCAGACCAGATCCATCAGAGGATGGATAAAGTGCGGGTCGTTTTGATTGCAGGCCCCTCCTCCTCGGGGAAAACATCCTTTGCCAATCGTCTGAGTATCCAGTTGAAGGCTCTGGGCGTAAAACCCCATAAGGTTTCTCTGGATGACTATTTCCTGAACCGAGAGGATACGCCTGTAGATGAAAATGGCAAGAAGAATTTTGAAGTGATAGAAGCTCTTGATCTGCCTCTTTTGAATAGTGACCTGAAAAAGATCATTGCAGGGGAAAGGGTAGAATTGCCTTACTATAACTTCATGACAGGTAAGAGAGAATATAAGGGTGATTTTGTACAGCTGGGCGAAGGAGAAGTTCTGGTTATGGAAGGGATTCATGGTCTGAACGACCGCCTGACAGAAGAAATTCCTGCAGAAAACAAATTCAAGATTTTCATCAGTGCCATCACCCAGCTGAATATCGATGACCATAACCGCATTTCCACCTCTGACAGCAGAATGCTTCGCCGTATGGTGCGGGATCATCAGTTCCGCGGCAGAGATGCAAGACTGACCATTTCCACATGGAACGATGTGACCCAGGGAGAAGAAGACAATATTTTCCCTTTTCAGGAAAATGCCGATGCAATCTTCAATTCTGCCACGCTGTATGAGCTGAGCGTGCTGAAGCAGTATGCAGAACCGCAGCTGTTTGCCATCGACCCTTCCATGCCGGAATATGTGACAGCAAATCGGTTAATCAAGTTTCTTAGTTATTTTTTGGCGGCACCGGATAAGGAGATTCCAAATAATTCCCTCATCAAGGAATTTGTAGGCGGCAGTTGTTTCAAGGTTTGACAAGAAAAATAATTTGATTTATAATGTTGACTCGTGAGTAGTCTGGACAGTCGCGCTCGCAATACTTCGTATTACGTCAGTGAGGAAAGTCCGGGCTTCGCAGAGCAGGGTGCCGGCTAACGGCCGGTGGAGGCGACTCTAAGGATAGTGCAACAGAAATAGACCGCCAGTCTTTGGCTGGTAAGGATGGAAAGGTGAGGTAAGAGCTCACCGCCGGGGCAGTAATGTCTCGGGTCCCTGTAAACCCCACCCGAAGCAAGACAAACAGAAACCATGGGGCTGCTCGTCCCGTTTCGAAAAAGTCGCATGATGCCGCTGGTAACAGCGGACCAAGATAGATGGCTGTCTGAAAAACAGAACCCGGCTTACAGGGCTGCTCACATTTTATCAGAAGAAAACACCTTCCTTTTGGCGGGGGTTTTTTTATTTTATCTTTTCGGTTTTTGAAAAATACAGTATAATAGAGATAAGATTTACATAAGAGGTGATTTCATGAATGATTTTGTAAAGAAAATGCTGGAATATAACCGTGTGTTTGTTGAGCATGGTTTATATGAAAAATATGCCACAACCAAATATCCTGACAGAAAGATCGCCATTCTGGCCTGCATGGATACCCGCATGACGGAGCTGTTGCCTGCAGCTCTGGGGCTGAAAAACGGCGATGTGAAGCTGATCAAAAATGCCGGCGGCCGTGTGATGCATCCGTACGGCAGTGTGATTTTTTCTCTGCTGGTAGCGGTATATGAGCTGGGTGTGGATACGGTCATTGTCATTGGTCACGATGACTGTGGCGGCCGTTTGCTGGATCCTCAGAAAATGATTGCAAAAATGCTGGAAAGAGGTGTTTCTCAGGAGGCTATTGACCATGTGGACGCCAATGTGAAAAACGTGGAACAGTGGCTGACAGGTTTTGGCGATATTTACGATTCTGTGCAGAGTACCGTGGATGCCATCACAGAACATCCGCTCCTGCCCAAGGATATTGAAGTGCTGGGCTTTATCATGGACCCTCATACCGGAGCGATCCGTGCAATTTAAATGATTTTGGAACTCCTGTTTCTTAAGATTTTCTGAAGCAGGAGTTTTTTATTGACATTTGAAACATACAAGTGTATGTTATAGATAAGAAAACATACATCTGTCTGTGAAATGAGGTGAAAAGATGGAAAAACTGAAATTACCCGATACGGAACTGAAGGTGATGCAGGTCATCTGGCATAATGACATACCCATCAGCACCGTTGCCATCCATGGCGAATTGCAGAAGGAACGTCCATGGAATCTGTCTGCTTTGCAAACCTTGCTGGGCAGATTGGTGAAGCGTGGCTTTTTGACAACGGAAAAGCAGGGGAAAAGCCGTTATTATGAACCGCTGGTGACGGAGGAGGAATATCTGGCAGAGGACAGCCGCCGCTATTTTCAAAAATGGACGGGGGGTTCCCTGCGGGATCTGGTGGCGTGTTTATATGAAAACCATTCTGTAACCAAAGAGGAACTGAAAGATTTGAAAGCCTTCATTGAGCAGGAAACAAGGGGGTGAGCCAATGACGATCTTTTTGGAGTATCTGAAAATCAGCCTTTGGATGACACCGATCCTGCCGCTTCTCCTCTGGCTGTTGCCAAAAATATCGCAGCGGTATACGGCAAAGCTTTCGTATTTTGTCTGGCTGGTCATTGCGTTGAGGCTTGTGGTTCCGTGGAATTTCACCCTTCCTGCGGAAAAAGCACCTTTGCAGGTGGATATCCCCCAACAGACTATGTTGGTCTGGACACCTGTAGATTTGGGCGAGCCTGCATCGGATGTCGCCGCAAAAGAAACCAAAATACCTGTCAATTTGGCTGAGGGAACGAAAACGGAAGAACCCGTGACGATGGTTACGCCGCTGCAGGTGATGTTTATCCTCTGGCTGGGCGGAGCGATTTTTTCTATGGTGCCCGCGGCAGTCTCTACCCTGCAGCTGAGAAAGCTGCTGCGGCGTTGGGAAAAAGCTCCTTCTCCAGAAACAACGGCATTTTATGAAAAAGAGGCAGGAGAAAAACGGCCGCCTATGGCAGTCAGCCCTACTTTGGAAACGCCTATGGCAGTAGGTTTATTCCATACGAAAATATATCTGCCCCATGAGGAATACACCGCGCAGGAACTGGAAATGATTTTCCGTCATGAGCTGATCCACTGGCGGAGAAAGGACCTCTGGTATAAATTTCTGCTGCTTCTGGCAAGAAGTATCCATTGGTTCCACCCGCTTGTGTGGCTGATGGCGAAGCGGGCAAATCGAGATTTGGAAATTTCCTGCGATGGGGAAGCAGTAAAAGAAAAAGATATGGCATATCGGAAGGCGTACAGCCTGATGATCTTACAGGAAGCAGAACGGGGACTGCAGAGACAGGCGGCATTGACCACCTGTTTCACCGATGGGAAACGGGCATTGCAGGAAAGGTTGGTGGAGATCATGAACGGAAAGCGGAGAAAAAAAGGGATGGCTCTGGTGGCCATGACGCTGGTGCTGGCACTGAGCTGCGGCTGTCTGGTCAGCTATGGGGGCAGTGACCCCGTTTCGGCGCAGACGGATGTTGCCCTGGTGGAAGGCATACGTTCCATGGCGGAAACGTGGGCAAAAGCCCTTGAGACCCGCGATGGGAAACCGCGCTATGAGATGATGAGTGAAACGTGTAAAGCAGCATTTATCGAGGAGCAGAAAGGCGCGTTGGGGGATGACTGGAATTATGTCATCGGCTGGAGCAGTCCTTGGGTGATGTCCTATGAAGTGGAAGCGAAGGAAGGCACAGCCATCATCACCTATACCATGGAGGACAGCAGCCCTTCTCAGTATGTGATGAAGGAATTGCTGCGGTTCGGGGAAGAAAATGGGAAGCTGGTTGTTGTCGATCATTTCTGTTCCAATATTTATTGGGAAGATGGCAAGGTACATCCTGTTCGCTCTAAATCCGGTGTGGAATTGGATGAGGGCATCTGGGATTTTATGAATCAGAGTGTGGTTGGTTTTTATTCTGAAAGCAAATGGAATATTTATGAATTAGAAAGATTTGATTTTGATATTCAGTCTGTAACAACAGAAAAACTGGATGATACAAGAGAACGAGTGACCGTAGACTTTGGGATGAAAATGTCTTATCGAAATCCTTTCCGTGATCCGGATGAAGCAGGATATATCAAACGGGCAAAGGAAGCAGGACATCCCTATTATGAGATTTTCTATAAGGAATATTATCAGCAGCAGAACATACAGGAAAATATGCGTTTTGTAATGGATATCCAGCCTGATGCTATGAAAATCTATGAAGATACGGTATATGAAGAAACCATTATGCTTTATAGACAGGAAACGAATCATCCACTGATTTCGCAGGATGGGAAGTATGGCTTTGCTTATGAAGGAGATTATGATGTAAAGCCTACAGGAGCATGGTATTGTAGTTTTCAGGTAAATCCAAGTACAGGATCGATGACTGCAAGCAGACATATTTTCATTCAGGACAGAACGGGCAGAACAAATAATGGTTCTTTCGCACTTCCCTTGGGATTTGCTGCAAATGTGAAAGTTTCTGAAGATTCCGTGATCCTTTTAGGTGGCCCCGGTGAAGATCAGAAGAAAGTTTCTGCAGAAGAGTGGAAAAAGATCGTTGCAGAAGACATGCACGGTAATAACAGATACTATACTGCTGTATTTAAAGAAAGAGAAGATGGCTACTACGAAGTGGTTGAAGCAAGAGAAGGTCATTGGAATATTACTGTAAATGCTAACGCTGAAACAGATCAGAGTTATATTCCTTCTGGTTATCCAACAGCAAGTAGAACGGTTACCACACCTTTTGCAATGCAGGACACACTGAGAAGACATACAGGCATTGATATTACAGCAACTGGGAATCTTCCGGTTTATGCTACTGCAAATGGTGTTGTGATGGAAGCGGCGTTTGATGCAGAAAAGGGTAATTATGTAAAAATCAATCACTTGAATGGGTTTACAACGTTGTATGCACATCTTGCGAATTTGGAAGTAGAATCAGGAGAAATGCTGGAAAAAGGACAGATATTGGGGAGAATGGGTAAAACCGGAATGGCTACTGGTATCCATTGCCATTATGAAATCCAGCTGAACGGGATTTACCAAGACCCTGCCAATTATTTATAAGAATTGGAAAAGAGCCGAAAGGCTCTTTTTCTTTCGTTTCGGGGGTGTTTATGGTATGATGGAAACAGATTTTGATAAAGGAGAGATGCATCATGAACGTGACATATCTGCACCACAGCGGCTTTTTGGTGGAAACGGAAACGAAAGTCCTGCTGTTCGATTATTATACAGAAAGCGGCCGAAAGGCCTATTTCGACCCTGCAAACTATCCCGAAAAAGACATTTTCGTCTTTGTATCCCATGCCCACGAAGACCATTATGACAGACGGATTCTGGACTGGGGCAGTCTGCCTAATGTGAAATATGTACTGTCCTTTGACGTGCGTACCATGGTGGGCTTTGCAGGGAAAGTGCTCCATGTTGAATCCCATCAGGAATATACCTTTGGGGGCATCACAGTGAAAACCCTCCAGTCCAATGACGAAGGGATTGCGTTTCTGGTGAAGGCTGATGGGAAGACCATTTATCATGCCGGTGACCTGAACTGGTGGCACTGGAACGGTGAGCCCGATTTTTTCAATGAAGATATCAAAAAAAGCTATACCACTGAAATTGACAAACTGAAAGGCGAAACCATTGATGTGGCCTTTGTTCCCGCAGACCTCAGACTGGAGGATAAATATTTCTGGGCAGTGAATTATTTCCAGCAGACTGTTGGGGCCAAGATGATTTTCCCCATGCATTTCTGGGGCAGATTTGATGTCTGCCACATGCTGAAAGAACTGGGTTTTGCAAATATCATGGAAATCACAGAAGAAAACGAATCTTTTGAAATTTGATGGAAAAACTTAAGAAAATCTTCAAGTTCTTTTCCTGCGATTGATTTATACTGAAATGGAAAAGGCACCTCAGGGGAAGAAAAGAGGGAAGAAATGAAAGGCAAGAACTGGCGGGACTTTGAACCCGAAAAACAACATCCTATGGCGCAGACCCGTCAGCGCAGGAAAAAAAGAAAGCGAAAAGGCGGGCTGGTAAAGAAACTGAAACTGGCGGTGATTTTATTTCTCATGGGCTATGGGGGCTTTATGATTTATTATACCCTTAGTAAGCCCTATGCCATTGCGCTGGATGCCGGTCATGGCGGCTGGGATATTGGCGCAGAGGGCATTATTCAGGAAGTGGAACTGACGGAGCGCACCGTTTCGGAATTGGAAGAGCTGTTGCAGGCAGACGGCCGGTTCCGTATCATCCTCTCCCGCAAGGAAGGGGAAGGCATGGACATCACGGAGCGGAATCGGAAATTCCGCAAGAAAAAGCCGGATCTGATGCTTTCCATCCATGGGAACGCCAATGACGCTAAGGGGGCCAATGGGTTTGAATGTTATCCATCCCCGCCGGGCTATGAAAACCATGAGGAAAGCCTTGTCTTTGCCAAGCTGCTGGCGGAGGAAATGGGAACGGCAGGGGCGAAACTCCGCGGCACGGACGGTGTCCGCTTTGGATACTATAATTCCAGCGGAGAAAAGGTTCTGGTGGATTCCAGCGATACAGAGGTCTATGATTATGATACCTTCGGTATGCTGAAAAATATGGATTGTCCTGCTGTGCTGGTAGAGCAGTGCTTCATCACCAATGCGGCCGATGTGGAAGCCTTCGGCACGGAAGCGGGCTGTAAAAAAGCAGCAGAAGCCTATTACCGTGCGATCTGCAGATATTTGGAAAATATGGAAACAGCAGAAGAAAAATAAAAAGACGGAATTGCAGAAAAGGCCCTCGGGAGAGGGCTTTTTTATTTTGGGAATCTTTTGATATAGGTTGGTTTTAGGTAAATATAAAATAATTGTATCATTAGAAAAGACATATCGTCTTTTTCTGAAATATTACAAGAAAGAAAAGCGGAGAATAAAGGCGTCCCGTTTTGCAATATATTGTTGCGAATCCATGTGCCAAAGCCAAAATGATAAAGATACAGTTTTTTGTAATCACACGATAAAAATGTTTTCATCTTTTTGGGAGAAAAGAATCCTGCCATTTTTGGAAATTGTTTTTGAATCTCATTGTATAAATTCATAAATATCACCCCAACATATTTTATCTTGATTTCAGATAAAATCAAATATCTTTTTTTCAGATATCTAAAATAAAATTGGTGATTGTATGAGAAATGAGATTTTGAAATATGAAAGAATAAGAAATCTTCGGATAGATAAAGGGCTTACCCAACAGCAAGTAGCCTCTTATTTGAATGTAAAACAAAATACGTATTCCCAATATGAAATTGGTGTTTTAAATTATCCTTTGGATATTGTTATAAAACTGGCTCAATTTTATGGTACGAGTGTGGATTATTTGGTTGGTCTGACGGATAATCCGGAACCGTATACGTGTAATAAATAAAAATCCGCAAACACGATTGTATTTGCGGATTTTTTTATTTTATTTCGATTTGTTTTTCATCCAGTCGCTTCTTCACATTTTCCTTCAGCAAAGCATACAGCACGGAAACGATGGGGATAAATACCAGCATACCCACCACGCCAAACAAGCTGCCGCCCAGAGAAACTGCCGCCAGCACCCAGATGGCGGGAAGGCCGATGGAACCGCCCACGACTTTGGGATAGATCAGGTTCCCCTCGATCTGCTGCAAAATCAGGAACATGATGACAAAGAACAACGCCTGTTTCGGATCAACGGTCAGAATCAGGAAGGCACCCACGCCGCAGCCGATAAATGCCCCGAAAATGGGGATCAGGGCTGTGAAAGCGATCAGCACGCCCACCAGCAGGGCGAAGGGGAAACGGAAGATGGTCATGGTAATGAAGAACATCGTGCCGAGGATCACGGCTTCCATGCACTGTCCCGTCAGGAAATTGCTGAAGGTGCGGTAGGTCAGGTTACAGATCCGCAGAAATTCACGAGCCTGTGTTTCCTTCAGATAGGCAAAGAGCAGCTTTGTCATCTGTCTTTTTAAGAAAGGCTGCTGCAGCAGGATGTAGCAGGCGAAAACAAAGGCAATGAAGAAGGTGCCCACGCCGCTGACGATGCCTGTGGCTACACTGATGGTAGAATCCAGCATGGTATTTGCACCCACGCGGAAGAAGGTCACCAGCTGATTGAGGATCTCTTCCCAGTTGAGGGAGGCTTCCAGTTCTTCGATATAGTGAATCAGTTCCGGATTATTGTCAAAGAGCAATTCTATTTTTTTCAGCAGAACGGGAACTTTTTCCGGTAAGGTTCTCCCCAGCATGGCAATGGTACCTGCCAGTTCGGGAAGAACGACAATGACCACCAGACTCAGCACAGCCAGTACCAGAACCAATGTGATGACGAGGCTCAGAGGGGCAGAGGCTTTGTCCAGTCTGCTGCCTTCCTTTGCTTTGCCGAAGAGCCGTTTGTCGATGCGGTTCATGGGCACACTCAGCACAAAGGCGATGGCACCGCCCAAAAGGAAGGGAAACAGGATATGCAGCACGAAGCCCGCCGCATCCAGCACCACATTGAATTTTAACAGACCTACAAAAATCACAAGGGTAAATACGATGAGTCCCTGTAATTTTCGGATCGTATCTTTATCTAACTGCAAAAGATCAACTCCTTTATAGGCAAAAAAGGAAGCGACAACGAAGTTGGCATTTACTTTTTTGCAAGAATGAGTAGGCTTTGCCTACGAATTGTACAAAGATACTATTTGCAGCTTTTGCTGCAAAACAAGCGGCGAAAGCCGATTGCTGCACTTTGTGCAGTAGTATATCACAAAATTCGAAATAAGGGCAAGAAAAGGACGGCGTATTTACAGATTATTTACATTTTATCGGCTTTTTTCGGGGAATCTCCTTTACAGAGCAGCCCTTTGCGGTTAAACTATTATGAGGAAATTATGACTGCTTTTCAGAAGAAAGGAAGAATATTATGGAAATCAGAACAAGATTTGCGCCCTCTCCTACGGGCTATATGCATATCGGTAACCTGCGTACCGCACTTTATGAATACCTGATCGCAAAATCTCAGGGTGGTAAATTTATCCTGCGTATCGAAGACACAGATCAGGGCAGACTGGTGGAAGGTTCTGTGGATGTGATCTACAAAACCATGAAAATGACAGGCCTGCAGCATGATGAAGGCCCCGATGTGGGCGGCGATTTCGGCCCCTATGTACAGTCCGAAAGAATGGGCATGTACATGGACTACGCGAAAGAACTGGTAGAAAAAGGCGAAGCATACTACTGCTTCTGCACAAAGGAAAGACTGGAAAGCCTGAAGGAAGAAAACGGCGAAGGTGCTTCCTTTGCAAAATATGACCGCCACTGTCTGGGTCTGTCCAAAGAAGAAGTACAGGCAAAACTGGATGCCGGCGAACCCTTCGTCATCCGCCAGAAAATGCCCGATACAGGCACAACCACATTCAGCGACGTGGTTTACGGTGATATCACCGTAGATAATGCGGAACTGGATGACCAGATCCTGATGAAAGCCGACGGTTTCCCCACATACAACTTTGCAAACGTTGTGGATGACCACCTGATGCAGATCACTCATGTAGTAAGAGGTAGTGAATATCTGTCCTCCACACCCAAATACAACCTGCTGTATGATGCTTTCGGCTGGGAAAAACCCGTGTATGTGCATCTGCCCGCAGTGATGCGTGATGCAACCCATAAACTGTCCAAACGTCACGGTGACAAATCCTTCGAAGATCTGGTGAACGAAGGCTTCGTCGTAGAAGCCATTATGAACTATATCGCTCTCTTGGGCTGGAGCCCTTCCGATAACACAGAAATTTTCTCCCTGAAAGAACTGGAAGAAAAATTCGATATCGCCGGCCTGAGCAAATCTCCTTCCATCTTTGATATCAAGAAGCTGACATGGATGAACAGCGAATATCTGAAAAATATGGATTTCGAAAAATATTTCGCACTGGCACAGCCTAAACTGGAAGAAGCACTGGGCGGCACAGGTCTGGACTACAGAAAAATTGCGGTGCTGCTGCAGAAACGTCTGGAAACACTGAATGACATCCCCGGTCTGGTGGCATTCTTCAAAGAGCTGCCCGCATACAGCACAGAACTGTATACCCATAAGAAAATGAAAACAAACGATGAGATCGCACTGGCTTCCCTGCAGGCGGCACTGCCTGTGATGGAAGGCATCGAAGACTGGAACACAACAGTGATCCATGATACCCTGATGGCACTGGTTGGCGAACTGGGCATCAAAAATGGTCAGCTGCTGTGGCCTGTCAGAACAGCTCTTTCCGGGGAACCCACCTCTCCCGGCGGTGCCATGGAACTGGCTGACATTCTGGGCAAGGAAGAATCCATCCGCAGAATCAAAAAAGGCATTGAACTGTTAAGCAAATAAAAAGAGAAAGGACGGAGTAATCCGTCCTTTTTTGCCTTTCGATATTTGTTTGTATTTCTTAAGAAATTTGACGGGTTTTGTACAAAAAAACTTTAAATTTATCTGTTATGATAAGGGTGTCAAAGGGAAATGAAAAAATTCACGCAGACATAGTAATTACCTTTCCCCCTCTAAAAAACATAAGGAAAAAGAACCGGATCATAATGATTCGGTTCTTTTTTTCTTAAGGCATCATGTGATCCATCATATCGTCAATGGCTTCCTCTGCTTTGACTACCATTCGTTTGCCTTTTTTTGCCATCTGGTGGTAAGCCCGTCTGTCCATCATCAGATACCCCACCCCCATAGCAGTCATAGCCCCGCCAAGGAGCATCCCTGTTGTGAATTTATTCATTGCAATCCCTCCTTTTTTACGGTTAGTATGGACAAAAGAAAAAGATTTATCCGAAGAAAGACCGATGAGGTTGCCTTTTTGTCTGACAGCGGGTATAATCTATGCAATAGACACTTGACAAGACAGTTCAAAAGGAGCGAAATATGGAAAATACGAATAAAAAAGGGTTCAAAGCTTTTTTGGCAAAAAAAGATATCGTTTTTTCTGCAAAACGGTATGGCATTGATGCTCTGGGAGCCATGGCCCAAGGTCTGTTTGCATCCCTTCTGATCGGGACGATCCTGAAAACGCTAGGGCAGCAGGCGGGCATTGATGTACTGGTGGAAATCGGCGGTTTTGCCCAAGCGGCATCGGGGCCTGCCATGGCGGTGGCTATCGGCTATGCGCTGAAATGTCCCCCGCTGGTGCTGTTTTCTCTGGTAGCTGTCGGCAGTGCAGCCAATAGTCTGGGCGGCGCAGGCGGCCCTCTGGCGGTACTGGTCATCACTGTTTTTGCGGCAGAATGCGGGAAACTGGTTTCCAAGGAAACAAAAGTAGATATTATCGTGACACCTTCCGTAACGATCTGTATTGGTATCCTGCTGGCTATGTGGTGGGCACCTTCCATTGGTGCGGCGGCAAGTGCTGTGGGCAATGCCATCATGTGGGCAACAGATCTGCAGCCCTTCTTCATGGGGATTGCTGTATCCGTTCTGGTAGGTATGGCTTCGACACTGCCCATTTCCTCTGCAGCCATCTGTGCGGCGTTGGGGCTGACAGGGCTGGCCGGCGGTGCGGCTGTGGCCGGCTGTTGTGCCCAGAT
>CALFPN010000022.1 GCA_937919015.1 uncultured Clostridia bacterium | reverse complement strand
CGCCTGGAAGTAGAATGTGACGGCAGAAAAGATGAAATTTCTTTTAACCCTGATGATGTGGATTTTCTTGAAAATCTGTATGGTCTGATGGGCGAATTAGAGAAAAAGAAAATGGAATTTGCAGAAGCAGAAAAGAAACTGAATGAAGATCAGACTGTGGACACCTATGGTATTCCTACAAACATGAAACAGCGACTGGCGCTGCTAAAAGAGGTTTGTACATATATTCGTGGTCAGATCGATCAGATTTTCGGTGAAGGTACAAGCCAGAAGGTATTTGGCAATGCGAATACCATTGAAATGTTCGACCAGTTCTTTGATGGTATTACACCATACATCTACAAAAACAGGCAGGAAAAACTGGCGAAATACACTGCTGCAGGCCAGCAGAATGTAATGCAGTAATGGGCGTGCTGACAAGTGGGTTATCCACGGCGATTTCTGTCAATGGTGAAGCTTATAAAATTCGGGCAGACTATCAGACCTGTCTGAAAATCATCATGGCCTTTGAAGATAGAGAATTGACCTCTACAGAAAAGGCCATGGTGCTTCTGGAATTGCTCTACATTGATAAGCCAACAGATCTGCAAACGGCTCTGGAAAAGGGTGTGCAGTTCCTTGACTGCGGTGAAAAGAGAGAAGAAGGGGGAGAAAGCGGCGAAAACAGCCGAAAATATTCCTTTGCCCATGATGAAAAGTATATTTTTGCGGGAGTAAATAAAGCGCTGAACGGCAGACTTTCCACCGGGGATTTTGTTCACTGGTGGGAGTTTGTGCTGGCGTTTATGGATCTGCCCGAAGACTGTATGATGAGTAAAATCATCTACTACCGCACCCAGCATGCTAAAGGCAAGCTGACTCGTGAAGAACGGGAAGTTTGGGCGAAGAATAAAGATATTTTTGAGCTGCCTGTGGAAATGACTGTGGAAGAACAGCAGAAAGAGGCAGAATTCTTGAGACGATTGAAAGCCTGACTTCTTGGATTGAAAAAGCAGAGATAATGTAATATAATAAAAACAATGCTTTATTCAATAAGGGGGAGTTAGTATGTCAAAGCAAATAGTGAAAACAATGATTGTTGCTGATGATAGTCGAAAAAGTGTTACGAGTGCTGTAGCGAGAGGTGCAGTTGGAGGATTTCTCATTGGGCCAGTAGGTCTGCTTGCGGCAGCATCGGCTAAAAACAAGAAAACAACAACTTTTGTTATTGAGTATAACGATGGGTCAAGAGAAACAAAGACAGTAAAAACAAACAGTTCTGAATTTAAAAAACTTGCAAAATATATTACTATGTAAATTCATTGGCTCTGGAACAGAATAAATTTATATCATTTAAAAATGGGAAGCACTCGCAGATGTGGGTGCTTTTTTCGTGCAAAAAACGAAAGGAGGGGGGGCTATGGCGGCTGGTTATGACGGCAGTATCCGCATCGACACAAGGTTGGATGCAAACGGCTTCAATAAAGGCGTGAAAACAATCGAGAGTGGATTAAATAACCTGATGAAATCATTCAAAAAGTTGGCTGTTGCTGCGGGGCTTACTTTATCGGTAAAGGCATTTGTCAGTGCTGCGGAAGAAATGCAAAACGCCCTGATGGGCTTGCAATCCATTATGGAAGGGCAGGGGCGCAGTTTCCAGCAGGCGCAGAAGTTCATCAATGACTATATTTCCGATGGTCTGGTGCCAGCTACACAGGCTATCACAGCCTATAAGAACCTTGCTCTACGCGGATATGATGACAGCCAGATCAGACAGGTCATGGTGGCTCTGAAAGATGCGGCGGCATTCGGCAGACAGGCCAGCTATTCCCTTGGCGAAGCGGTAGTCAGTGCAACAGAAGGTCTGAAAAATGAAAACAGTATTCTGGTCGATAATGCTGGTGTCACAAAGAACGTGGCGAAGATGTGGGAGGATTATGCAAAATCCATTGGCACAACAGCAAACAACCTGACACAGCAGCAGAAGATACAGGCAGAAGTGAACGGCATTCTGGAGGAAACAAAATTCCAGACAGGCGATGCAGCGAAGATCGCAAACAGTTACTCCGGACAGGTGCTGCAGCTGGGGTTTGCTTTTAATAATCTGAAGGTGGCGATCGGCAATGCGATTATGCCATTGCTGCAGAAAATCATCCCTCCCATTGTGGAAGTGATCAACTGGTTTACAAAGCTTGCAAATGTGGTAGCACAGGTTTCTGCAATGCTGTTTGGCAAGACTGTAAAAGTGAATAACCAGACAGCGGAAAGTGCATCTGGAGCAGCCAGCGCAACTTCTGACCTTGCGAAAGCAGAACAGAACGCCGGCAATGCTGCGGAAAAAGCAGGGAAACAGGCGAAAAACGCCCTTGCATCCTTTGATGAACTGAATGTTTTGGCAACGGATGTAGGCGGTGGTGATACAACGGATATCTCTGTTCCTGAAGTGGGCGGTGGCGGCGGTCAAATCATTGAGCCAGAAGTTGTGGCAGAAACGGAAATAAGCCCAAGGCTGATAGAAAGCATAGAACGGTTACAGGAATTGCTTCGCCCGGCAGCAGAAGCGGCAAGTCGCCTTTGGAATGAATTGGAACGTCTTGGGGGTTTCGTATGGGATGGACTGGTAGATTTTTACCAGTCTTTTCTTGTGCCCGTTGGCAGCTGGGTACTCGGTGAAGGA
>CALFPN010000021.1 GCA_937919015.1 uncultured Clostridia bacterium | reverse complement strand
AATGGCAGAAACTATCGTTTCTGCGACGCCGAAGGCAAATAAAAGTTTCGGTCAAGCCTTTTCAAAGGCTTGTAGGGTTTGGGGAAAGTCTGGAAACCTTTTCCCAAGAAAAGAAAGGTTTCCAGCAGAACTGCAAACAAAACAAGGCTTTCCTATTCGGGAGAGCCTTTCCTTTTTGTCGTATTTATCTTATAATCGAAATGACCACTTTATTTCGAATGGAGGAATCCAAAATGAAAAAAACGACTCTCGGCCGCACCGGCATTGAAGTCAGTATCGCCGGCTTCGGCGTTCTGCCCATGGGCCCCAGCCAGCTGGCCCTGCCCGTGGAAAAAGGTGCCGAAATCATTAGATATGCATATCAAAACGGGATCAACTTCATCGATACCGCCCAGTATTACCGCGCGTATCCCTATATCAGGAAAGCACTGGAAAAGGGAGATATGGACGGCCTGGTCATCTGCTCCAAATCCCTTTCCGCCGACTACGACGGCATGATGGAGGCCATTCTGGAGGCCAGAAAGGAACTGAGCCGCGATGTCATCGATATTTTCCTGATGCATGAAGTCCGCTCGGGACAGCTGGAAGAACGGCAGGGTGCATGGGAAGCCCTGAAGGACGCAAAAGCAAAGGGCCTTGTTCGCGCCATCGGTCTTTCCACCCACCATGTGGACATCACCATGTCTGCCGCAAAAATCCCCGCACTGGATGTGGTCTTCCCCCTCATCAATTATGCCGGGCTGGGCATCCGCAAAGGCGACCAGTTCGCCACAAGGGAAGAAATGATGGAAGCCATCCAGGCCTGCCACGCCGCAGGCAAAGGCGTATTTTCCATGAAGGCCTTCGGCGGCGGAAGCCTGACCAGCCATTATCAGGAAGCCCTGCGCTATGTTTTCTCTCAGCCGGAAATTGAATCCGTCATGATCGGTTTCGGGAAAATCGCAGATGTGGACGATCTGTTATCCTTCCTGAAAGGAACAATGCCAAAGGATTATAACCCCGATGTTTCCAAGAAAAAAGTCCATATCAACCACGAGGACTGCGAAGGCTGCGGCGCATGTAAGGCCGCCTGTCCCGCTGGTGCCATCTATTGGGGCGAAAACGGTTTGGCAGAAGTGGACCACGATAAATGCCTGACCTGCGGGTATTGTAGCCCCGTCTGCCCCGTTCGTGCGGTGATTATGTATTAAACAAGAAAATGCTATCCCAAATGAGATAGCATTTTCTTGTTTAAATCTCCAACTTCCAGCCACAGTCGTTGTGATAGATCATCTGCTTAGTCATACCGCCGTCAATGCAGATATTTTCGCCGGTGATGAAGCCTGCCTTATCAGAACACAGGAACAGCACCATATTGGCAATATCCATGGGGTTGCCCACACGGCCCACAGGATGCTGCAGGGCATCGGCACCGTCATATTCTTCATAATCCGTATCGATCCAGCCGGGGGAAATGGAATTGACCCGCACCTTTCCCGCAAGGCTTACCGCCAAAGCATGGGTCAGGGCTGCAATACCGCCCTTTGCCGCTGTATAGCTTTCCGTAAAGGGCTGGCTCATGCGGTCCCGACTGGAAGACATATTGACAATGCTCGCCCCCTCTGCAAAATAGGGCAGGAACAGCTTTGTCAAATAGAACGGTGCTGTCACCCCCACCTGCAGGGCATAATTGAATTCATCATAGGAACAGCTGTCGATCCCCTTCATGAAAGGCAGGGCATTATTCACCAGAACATCCACCTTCCCATGTTCCGCAATCACTTTGTCGGCAAATTCCCGCAAAACTTCTTCCTTTGCAATATCCCCCACGAAATAGGGGTTGTCCAGAATATCAATGATGCAGACCTTTGCGCCGGCCTTTTCAAATTCCTCACAGATACATTTACCGATCCCTTTCACACCGCCGGTCACAACCACCACTTTATCTCTGAACATTTTTCTTCCCCCTTCTCTTCAGTTCCTTCAAAATTTCTTCATCAGCCGGACAGAAGGGAAACTGGTCTATCTCTTCCACTGTGATCCAGCGAATATCGTTATGCTCCAGTTTTTTCGGTGTCCCTTCTGCGATCCTTGCATGGAACAGGGTCAGATGTACCGTCAGATCGGGATATGCATGGGTCACTTCCATGAACACATCCTCCACTTGAACGGTCACATCCAGTTCTTCTTTACATTCACGGACAAGGGCCTCTTCCTTCGTTTCGTTTGGCTCCACTTTTCCGCCCACAAATTCCCACAGCAACGCCCTTGCCTTATGGGCAGGCCGCTGGCAGGCTAAAAATCTATCTTCCTCCCAGATCAGGGCTGCTACTACTTCCGTCATTTTTTCCACCATCTTTCTGTTATTGCCACCATTATATCAAAAAAGCACTGCTAACGCAGTGCCTTTTCCTTATTCTTCGATTTTCTTTTCCCATTCTTTGCGGTTGAGCAGATAAAAAATATCCAGTTTCCCCTTATACATGGGCTTCCATGGCTTATTTTTTCCGCAGTAATGGATGATGGCGGAATGACGGCAGACCCAGTCTGCATCCAGCCCTTTCCATCCTTCCAGCATCAGGATGCGCTCTGTCATGTTATAGATATGGGCATCAATGGGCAGAATCCTGTCACTGTACAGCCCGCTGATCACATCCTGATCGGGAAGGATCAACAGCTTCTCATAAGCATTGATGTAATCCATGACCGCCTGCACTTCCTGCTCCCGCCGCAGTGCCTCCAGATTCAGAAGCATCACGCCGGAATTGATATAGACTCCCTCCATATCCAACCGCAGCTGGTTCACTTTTTCCAGCATGGTATCCTCTTTCACATGGCTGGCTGCTGCAAAAAAAGCATTGCCCATTTCCATATGATAGAGTTCTTCCAGCGAGCCAATGACCGTCAGATCAGGGTCTAAATAAAGCACCCTGTCTAACTCCTGCGGCAGATATTGAGCCGCAAAAATGCGGTAATACATCTCCGCGGGATAGCGGTCTGTGGTCGGTGCGCCCTGCAAAATTTCCCCGTCAAAGGCTGTATGGGTGATACGGCTTTTTTCCTGATCCAAAGCCTTTCCCATCAGCGCGATATCCCCCTCCTGCAATGTGCCTGCCACATAAATATCCAGAAATACATCGGGATGATTTTTCTGCAGCGAAAACAGCATCAGCGCAGCCTGCTTGGCGTAACCGCTGTCACAGGTCACAAGGATATTCATTTTCTTCATCTTTCTTTTTCACCTCTATCAGAACAGATTTGCCACTTCTTCTGTTGTAGCCGCAATATGATCCGCCCCATGGGCTTCAAATTCCGCCCTGTCACCGTAGCCCCATTCCACAGCGATACAGGGGATGCCGATGGCATGGGCCCCGTTGATATCGAATTTTCTGTCCCCCACCATAATCACGTCATCCTTGGTCGCTTCCATGGTTTCCAGCACATAGTCGATAACCTTTGCCTTATTATCCCTGCCGGCTTCCCGCATGTCCCCGCCGATGACTTCAAAATATTTCGCAATCTCAAAATGCTCCAGAATCCGCACCGCCAGATCTTCCTTTTTGGAGGTGGCCACGGCCATGCGTTTTCCCTTTCTTTTCAGTTCTTCCAGCAGTTCCACAATGCCGGGGAAGACCTTGTTTTCAAAAAGCCCGATGGTGGAATAGCGTTCCCGAAAGACTTCAATGCCTTTTTCCGCTTCCGCCAAAGGCATACCAAATTCCTTTGTGAAGGATTCGATGAGGGGAGGGCCCACCATAAAGCGCAGTTCTTCAAAAGACCAGACCCGCATCCCCATTTTTTCCTGCATATACTGGGCGGAACGGATGACCCCTTCCATGGAGTCTGTCAATGTGCCGTCCAGATCGAACAGAATGATGTTTTGTTTCAGTGTATCCATAACGATTTCTCCTTGTTTGCATGATTTTGCCAACATTTTACACCTTTTCGTTATGAACTGCAAATCTTTCTCTCACCCATCCTTTCTCCGCCAGAAACAAAGCCACCCGTTCAAAAAATAATCCTAAAATCGCCCAAAGGGGCGCATAATCCAGACGGATCAACCCCATAACAGAAAAGGGGATCTCTCCGTAATCCCAAGGACAGGCCCCCGTCATCCATTGCAAAAGCCAGCCTGCGGCGAATTCCACCGCAAAAATGGCAAAGACATATACCCCGACCCTTTGCCACAGGGGGCAATACCGCCGAAAGGCAAGGAACAACGGCAGAGAAAGTCCCGCCAACCCATATATGGGAAACATCCAGAGATAGGTCTTTGCCGTCAGGGCCGCATCCCCCAAAAGGAAGGAGCAAAACCCCGTCCAGAGGATCTCCGCACACCAGCCTAAAATACCAAATAAAAAAAATCTTTTCGTCATACTTTTAATATGCCGACAGGTGATAAAACTATTCGGTCAGTACGGATGCCAATACTTGGGCCAAGGGCTTCATGGCATTTTTCGCTTCCGCCTTGGTGTTGGTCTGGGCTCCCACCTCGATGAGGGTGGAGCGGGGCATAAAATGCAGGCTGAACCGATAGGCATTCAGATAGATCTTTCTTGTAAAATTGGGATATAACTGATTCGCCGCCGTTTTCATCTGCAGGCTGAAGGCAAGGTTTTCTTTCAGATACGGATTTTCCAGCCCGCTGATGGCTTGGGGCGTTCCGTTTTTGTTCAGACGGCAAAGGCCATTGAAAAACATAACCTGGGCCGTCGGCTTCCCGTCGATCTCCGTCACCAGCCGTGTGCCCTCCGCCACGCCGTCCCTATGTAAATCGATACAGACTTCGATGGAGGGATACTTTTTCAGTATTTCCCGAATGGGCGGCTCCATCCGCTCATAGGCCCCTGTGGTCTGGCCTTTGCCGTTCACCATGTCATACTGCCCTGCATCATGGATGACCCCGATGCCGTATTCCTCTTCCAAAATCCGCTTCAATTCCTCCCCCACGCCCCAGATGCCTTCGGAAAGACCTTTGGACATATCACTGTCCGCAAAGCCCTCGTGGATATGGGTATGGAAGATCAATATTTTGGGTTCTTTTTTTGTTTTTTCTATGGTCAGGTCTAGGCTTAAGGCCTGTTCCACGTCGATATCCCCCGCAAGCAGACTGGTACGGCTGTCTACGATATAGTAATTGCTCCTGAGATACTGCAAGTCCTTCATTTTCGCCAATTCTTCTCCTGTCACCTGCAGCGGGCGGCCGCCCGCAGAAACGGCTAAGGCTTTGGAAAATTCCACATCTTCGGCACCGATAATATTGGCAGAGACCACCGTTTTTTCTTCTTTTTCAAAAAGGGCAGAAAGGGAAAGCCCTTTCGGGGCGGCTTGTCCCGGCAGAACCTCCGCCATAACGATCTGGCCGCCGCCCATACGAAAAAACAGGGGCAGGAACAGCAGAAAAACGATCAGACCGATGATATTCAGCCATGTTTTATCCTTCTTTTTCACCAAAGCCGCCCCCTTTCTCCCTTCAGTTTATGCAAAAAGAATCCTTTTCAGAACGCCAGATGCTTCCGACACTCCTTCGCCAGTTCCATAGCGCGGTTATGCAGGCGGATGAGGTCTCCTTTCTCCAGAATCGCATAGGGCCTGCGCACACCAGAAATCCCCAGAATATAATCTGCAGAAACATCCAGAGCTTGGCAGATGCGGATGAGGTCTGCATAACTGGGTTCATTGCGCCCCGTTTCATAGCCGGATATGGCCGTATAGCCATAGCCCAGCAGTTCGCCCAGTTGTATCTGAGATAACCCCTTTTCCTTCCGCAGTTCCCGTAAACGTTTTGCAAATAATAGTTCCATTTTCATCCCCTCTTTCAATTTGACATTTAATAAATGTCATAACTAATTAGACATTACCATATCATAAACAAAATGACAATTTGTAAATGTCAAATCAAGAGGCGATTGTATGTATAAAAACAGAAGCACAGACGGAAAAAATAATATCTGCGGCAAAAAAGTAAGTGAATTCCGCTTAAAACTCCCCGAAAAAACATCTCAGCGAAAACTGGCAGACCTGCTGCAGATCGAAGGACTGGATATAGACAAAAACGCCATCCAACGCATCGAAAGCGGTCAGCGTTTCGTGACGGATATTGAGTTGAAGGCACTGGCGAAGGTTCTGGGCGTAACTTATGAAGATTTGTTAAACGATTAAAAAAAGAGTCCTTACGGACTCTTTTTTGATTACAGAAACAATTCATTTTCTTTTCTGCCTTCCAGTGCTTTTTTCAGTTTCATCTTTGCACCAGCCAGAATCAGAGAGTTCACAGCCCTTGCCTGAATAGGACAGGCCGCCACACAGGCCATGCAGGCGATACATTTCTCTGCATCCGTTTCCTTGGGATTTTCCCCGGGGATTGCCCCTATCGGGCAGATGCTCACACATTTGCCGCAGTTCTGGCAGGTTTTCGCCTTGGGCGTCATGGGGATGGCACCGTATTTTTTATAAGGTCTATTGCCGGGGAAGGAAACAGTACCACCCTGTTCCACCTTCTCTTTCAGTTTCACAGACCATTCTTTCAGCTGCGCTTCATCCGCTGCATCGGGTCTGCCTTTGGCAAATTCACGGAAAATGGAGTGTTCCGCCACTACGGCCGCACCGCCCACAGGCTGAAACCCGCAGTCTTTCATGGTATCTTCCAATTCTGCCAGCGTATCTTCATAGGCACGGTTTCCGTAAACCGCCACAAGGATGGCCTTCGCCCCGCCGCCCTGCATCTGTTTCAGGCGTTCTGTGGCAATGGCGGGCACACGGCCCGCAAAGGACGGCACTGCCACCAGACAGATATCCTCCGCTGTGAAGGTATACTTTCTAAAATCCTCCCGACGGTTCATCAGGTTAATTTCTTCTTTTTCGCTCCATGCCGCAGAAAGAAGGTCTGCGGATTTTTTTGTGCCCCCCGTAGGGCTGAATGTAATCTCATAAAACATCTTTCTTCCCCCTTAGAACAGCAGGTCAAGTTCTGTTTTTGCCTTTTCAATATCCTGCAGGATGGTTTTCTGCTTTTCATCGAAGAGCAGTTCCGTATTGTACTGATAATATTTTTCGCAGCCGTTTTCGCTGATGAATTTCACGCTGTAGAAGTTTGTAGTCAGTTCTGTGATGAAGATAACCATTTCCTGATTTGCACCGAAGGTTTCTTCTAAGAAGGAGAATGCATTGTCCAGCATTGCGGATGCCAGCTCGATGGTTTCTTCTCTCTGTTCCGCTTCTGCCGCAAAGAGACCTTTCACCACTTCAAAAGCCTCTTCTTTTTCACGGCAGCCTGCTTTTTTCGCTTCTGCCATGAAGAAATGCAGGCGTTCCAGTTCTTTCAGGCGGGCACGTTCCGCTGTTTTTTCCAGCAGGCCGGCCTTTCTTTCACGGGTAAAGGCTGTTTCTCTTTCTTCCAGAAGGGCGGTGAAGAGATTTTCCCAAGGGGTTTCCTTGCAATAAGGACTGGAGAATCTTTCCTTTAATTCTAACAAAACACCATGGAGCCCTGTTACCATCAGGTCGGCTTCATAGGCTTTCCGGAAGTTTTCGGACAGTCTGCTCAGAAGCAGACCCATGACGCTCAGGCGTTCATCGAAGGGTGCCGCCTGCAATTTTTCCACCGCCTGTTTCGTATATTCGCCGCGGAGGATATCATCCACGCGGTAATCGGAACGGTATTTTTTATACAGGTCAAGGTAGTTGGCAAAATCTTTGGCAATTTTCTTATGCTGCAGATACTGATACACCAGACCTTCATCCACGGGCAGGTTCATTTCTTCATAAACCTTCAATATAGTGGACAGGTCTTCCCAGCCGCGGGCGGTCACGAAGCGTTTGCCGTCCACGGTGGTTTCCATGGCATAAAAATGATTCTTTCTGATTTCCAGATAGGAAGTGATGGCACCGTGGATGCCCTGTTTATAGGCATATTCCTTCCATACGGTAAAATTGGGTTCCACATCGATTTTCTTCACACGGTCGAGGGTAACCACGTCGAATTCCCGTACGCTTTTATTATATTCGGGAGGGTTGCCCGCCGCGGCGATGAGCCAGCCATCGGGCACCTTATGGGCACCGAAGGTTTTCGCCTGCAAAAACTGCAGCATGGCGGGGGCCAGTGTTTCGGAAGCGCAGTTGATCTCGTCGATAAACAGGATGCCTTCTTTCAGCCCCGTCTGTTCCATTTTATCGTAAACCGAAGCGATGATTTCGCTCATGGTATATTCGGTCACAGCGTATTCCTTGCCGCCGTATTCCTTATGGCTGATGAAGGGCAGACCAATGGCGGACTGTCTGGTGTGGTGGGTAATGGAATAGGAAACCAATGCCACGCCACATTCCCTTGCCACCTGTTCCATGACGGCGGTCTTACCGATGCCGGGGGCCCCCATCAAGAGAACGGGACGCTGGCGCACCGCAGGGATCTTATATTCGCCGAATTCATCCTTCGCCAGATATGCCTGTATTGAATGTTTTATTTCTTCTTTCGCTCTTTTAATATCCATAATATTTTCTCCTTTTTCTCTTGGGACTCTGTCCCAAACCCTGCTAAGGGGAATCATTCCCCTTAGAACCCCGATACGAAACAGCATGTACATGCTGTTTCAAATAGGGTGCAGGGAATTATTCCCTGCCGAGGTGTGGAGCAGA